>CADAKE010000006.1:29226-32998 GCA_902788445.1 uncultured Eubacteriales bacterium | reverse complement strand
TTCTCCCGTCCTGCGGGATGGATGCTTCGATGCAGCAGCCACATGGCGAACAGTGCGCCGCAGAGTTCCCCGGCGGGCAGCGCCCAGGCCAGGCCCGTTTCGCCGAACAGGCGATCCAGCAGGAACATGAACGGGATATAGAACACCAGCTCACGCACAAAGGCGTGGAGCATCGTGCCCTTGCCGTTGCCCATGGCCTGCATGGAGAAGGAGGCGTGGTAGTTCAGGAATTGCTGGGGCGAGGCCAGGCACCGGACGCGCAGGAACAGCGTGGCGTAGGCGATGGTGCGCAGGGCGTTTTCCGCGTCGCCGCGGGAGGTGCTCATGAACAGCCGGGTCACCTGCCCGGCGAACAGTTCAAATAAAGCGATGGAAACGAACGAAACGATCAAGCCCCACAGCCGCGCGGTGTTCACGGTTTTCTTCATGCGGTCGTGGTCGCCGGAGGAAAAGTTGTACGCGATGATCGGCATGGCCCCCTGGCAGATGCCGATGTTGATGGCGTTGGGCACGCGCTCCACCTTCATCACGATGCCCATGCCCGCCAGCGCCAGGTCGCTGTGGGCGGAGGCCAGCATGTTCACGCACACGTTGGCGGCATCGAATAAGCCGGTCAAAATCGCGGAGGGCACGCCCACGCCGAACAGTTTCCTGACGCTCTCCCGCTTGATCTTCCTCGCCTGTTTCACGCTTAAACTCAGCGGCGCGGTGCGGGACGCCTTGCGGTAGGCGAACAGGAGATAGCCGCAGGAGGCCATGTTGGACAGCAGCGTCGCCAGCGCCGCGCCCGCCACCTCGTTGCCCTTGGGCAGCAGCACGAACATGAACAGCGGGTCGAGCCCCATGTTCAGGATGCCGCCCGCGCTCAGGCCCATGCTGGCCTTTCCGGAATAGCCCGCGTTGCGAAGCAAATGCGCCAGCGTCATGCTGACCATGCTGAACGCCGCGCCGCATACGATCACCAGGAAGGTGTACTGCCGGGCGTAGACGATGGTCTGCTCCGACGCGCCGAGGAAATACAGCAACGGGTTCATGAACAGGCCGATCAAAAGCGAATAGACAAGCGCCACCGCCACCGCGCCGTACACGCTGAACGCGCTCACCCGGCGGCATTCCTCCTCCTGGCCCACGCCCATCAGCCGCGCCGCCAGGCTGCCGCCGCCCACGCCGAAGAGGTTGGACAGCGAGGTCAGCATGATCACCAGCGTCAGCGTCAGCGAAATCGCCGCCACCATGAAGGAGTTGCCCGTCTGCCCAATGAAGAAGGCGTCCACCATGTTGTAGACCAGCGTGATCAATTGGCTGATGATTGTCGGCACCGCCATCGCCGCCAGGGCGCGGGGCACCGGCAGGGTTTCAAACAGTTCTTTTTTGTCAAATTTTTCTTTCCGCATCTTTTTTCCCACAGCTTTCGTTTTGCGCTCCCGCCCGGTTCCGGGCATGGAACGTCCCATCGAATTATACCATCCGGAAGGAAATTGTTCAACCCAAATCCGCCTTTGATTTTCCATCGAAAACATGGACAAACGGGGGAAAAAATGCTACAATATAAAATGGTTTGGTATGGATTCTTACTTGGAGGGAAGGACCTTTGAACAGCCTGGAAAACAAAAAGCTGGAAGAACTTCTGGAAACGGTTCAGCGCCCCGCGCGCTACACCGGCGGGGAAATGAACGCCGTCGTCAAGGATTGGAACAGCGTGCGCTGCACGTTCGGCTTCTGCTTCGCGGACACTTACGAAATCGGCATGAGCCATCTGGGGATGAAAATTCTCTACTACCTCATCAATCAGCGGGAGGACGCCCTGTGCGAGCGCCTGTTCATGCCCGACGCCGACATGGCGGACAAGATGCGGGCGGCGGGCGTGCCCCTGTTTTCCCTGGAAAGCCGGGCGGCGCTGAATGAATTTGATATTATCGGCTTCACTTTGCAGTACGAAATGAGCTATACCAATATATTGGAAATGCTCGATCTGGGCCGGGTGCCCATCCGGCGGGAAGAGCGCGGGGAGAAGGACACCATCGTGGTGGCGGGCGGCCCTTGCGCCTTTAATCCGGAACCCCTGGCTCCTTTCATCGACGCCTTCATGATCGGCGACGGCGAGGACGTGATGCACGAGCTGATCGACGTCATCCGCGACGGGCGGGAAGCGAACCTGTCCCGGATGGACATTCTGAGGAACCTGGCGAAGCTGGAAGGGGTTTACGTCCCGGCTTTGTACGACGTGGAATACAACGACGACGGGACGCTGAAGTCCTTCGTCCCCAACGACCCCGCCGCCCCCGCGCGGGTGAAAAAACGGGTGGTGAAGGACTTATCGAGCGCGGTCTATCCTGAGTCCATTCCGGTGCCCTATACCGAGATCGTTCACGACCGCATGGTGCTGGAAATCATGCGGGGCTGCACCCGCGGCTGCCGCTTCTGCCAGGCGGGGATGCTGTACCGCCCGGTGCGGGAGCGCAGTATGGACAGGCTGTTGGAGCTTGCGGATAAACTCCAGCAGTCTACGGGCTATGAGGAAATGAGTTTATCTTCCCTTTCCTCCGGCGATTTTACCTGCCTGCCGCAATTGATCCAGGCGCTCATGGACAGGTACAAGGACAAGCGCGTCAGCGTGAGTCTGCCCAGTATGCGCATTGACAACATCGTGAAGCAATCCCTGGAAGAAACCCAGCAGGTGAAAAAGTCCGGCCTCACCCTGGCCCCCGAAGCCGGTACCCAGCGGCTCCGCGATGTGATCAACAAGGGCGTGACGGAGGAAGATTTGATCCGCTCCGTCACCGACGCCTTTGAGTGCGGGTGGAGCACGGTGAAGCTGTACTTCATGATGGGCCTGCCCACCGAGACCGACGAGGATTTGCGGGGCATCGGCGATTTGGCGAAAAAGGTGGTGGACGCTTTCTACCGCGTGCCCAAGGAAAAGCGCTCCAAGATGGGCGTGAAGGTGACGGCCTCCGCGTCCGTGTTCGTGCCCAAGCCCTTCACCCCCTTCCAGTGGGCGGCGCAGGATACCATCGAAACCGTCCATGAAAAGCAGGCGGCGCTTCGGCAGTATTTGAAGCTCAAAAACGTGAACTTCAACTGGCACGAAAGCGAGCTTTCCATGCTGGAAGCCTGCATTTCCCGGGGCGACCGCCGCATCGGCGAAGTGATTTACGCCGCCTGGAAACGCGGCTGCCGGTTGGACAGCTGGAACGAGCATTTCAAATTCGACCAGTGGCTGGGGGCGTTTGAAGATTGCGGCCTCGACCCCGCGTTCTACGCCCACAGGGAGCGGCCTTACGAAGAACTGCTGCCCTGGGAAATCATCGACGCGGGCGTCAGCCGGGCGTACCTTATGCGCGAAAACGAAAAGGCCAAGCAGGTGCAGACCACCCGCGACTGCCGCTATGGCTGCAACGGCTGCGGCTTGAACACCTGGGACGTGTGCGACTGGGTGAAGAATCCGCCCCTCAAGGGGAAAACACCCACGCACGCGCCGCTGGCCGATTAAGAGATAGGAGTTTGGAGATAGAAGATAGGAGATTATCAAGTCGAATACTACAATCAAATCCCATTTGCGATAAGTGTTATCCTTATTCATCTCCTCTCTCCTATCTCCTAACTCCTATCTAAATCCAACATCCTTCCGAAGGGATTTATAACCCATGAAGCTCATCGTCGTCTTTGAAAAATCTCCCCGCCTGCGCCACATCGGGCATTTGGACTTGATGCGGGCCATGCAGCGGGCTTTGCGCAGAAGCGGCTTGCCGCTGAAATATTCCCAGGGGTT
>CADAKE010000006.1:0-29220 GCA_902788445.1 uncultured Eubacteriales bacterium | reverse complement strand
GCCGCGCCGCTGTCGGTGGGGATGCCGGGACGGCGGGAGGTGATGGAGGTGCCCATCGAGGGGGAAATGACGGCCCAGGCGTTTCTGGACAAACTGCGGCCCGCCCTGCCGCCGGACCTGCCCTGCCTTTCCGCCCGCGCGGTGGACGACCGGCACCCCGCGCCTATGGCCCAGCTTGCCGCCGCGATGTACGAGGCGAAAATGGAAACCGTGCCGGAGGGCTTAGGGGACGCGGTGAAGCGGTTCCTGGAACAAAAGGAAATCCCCGCCGTCCGCAAAACGAAAACGGGGATGAAGCCCTGCGATATCCGGCCCATGATCTACGATTTGTCCCTGAACGGCGACGCCCTGCGCATGTGCCTGGCCCTGTGCGAAAAGGCCACCTGCAAGCCGGATTTGCTGCTGTCCTCCCTGTTTGAGTTTGCTGGGCTGGAACGCCCCCGGATGCTGGTCACCCGCACGCAGATGTTTGGGGAAAAGGACGGCGTGTTCCAGCCGCTGGAAGAAATGTAATCCAGAGTTCAGAGTGCAGAGTTCAGAGTGCAGATATTATGGTCAGCTAAATATGCGATTGTCCTTTTGTCATCTTGATTCTCTGAACTCTGTACTCTGCACTCTGAACTCTCCGAAAGGCGAGGGCCTATGGGAAAGACAATCTTGATTCGCCACACCGAAAGCGGCCGTGAAATTGCCCTGATGGAAGATCGCCGCCTGCTGTTCTTTGCGCAGGATACGGGCGGCGGCATCGCGGCGGAGCAGGTGTATCTGGGCAAGGTCGACCGCATCGTCAAGGGCATGGAGGCGGCGTTCGTGAAGCTGGGCGGGGAGGTGATTGGCTTCCTGCCGTTCAGCGAGTGCAGGGACAGACCGCACTCCGGCGACCGGCTGATCGTGCAGGTGAAGAAGCCGCCCGTGGGCGAAAAGGCCGCGTACCTGACGGCGGACATTGCTTTGGCCGGGCGCTACGCGCTGTTGACGCCTTTGACACCGCGCGTCGCCGTCTCCAAGAAGATCGAGGATGAGGCCGAGAGGAAAGCGTTATCTGAGCTTGCCGCCCGGCACGCGCCGGAGGGCATGGGCCTGGTGATGCGCACGGAAAGCGCCGGGGCGGAGGAAGAAGCCGTCGCGGCGGACGTTGCGGCCTTAGCTGCTGCCTGGCGGGAGATTCTGGCAAAGCGGGAGGGACTGACGGAACCCTGTCTGCTGAAAGGCCGGGAGGACGCGCTCATCCGCCTGCTTCGGGACGAGCATGGGGAAATCGAAGAGATCCTGACGGACAGGCCGGAAGAAATTAACAGCGTGAATCTCCCCATCCGCGCCTGTCCCAACCCCTTCGATTTGTACAGCGTTCCAAGCAAGCTGGAAAAGTCGATGAACCGCAAGGTCTGGCTGGACTGCGGCGGGTATCTCATCATCGA
The DNA here is from genome assembly GCA_902788445.1 of uncultured Eubacteriales bacterium. Taxonomy (GTDB): domain Bacteria; phylum Bacillota; class Clostridia; order Christensenellales; family Aristaeellaceae; genus RUG563. The sequence goes on along the minus strand of CADAKE010000006.1, from coordinate 27,802 downwards.
CAAAACCGAGGCCATGACCGTCGTTGACGTAAACAGCGGCAAATTCACCGGGAACAAGACCGGGACAGAGAACACCTTCTTAAAGCTCAACCTGGAAGCGGCGAAGGAAATCGCCCGGCTCCTGCGCCTGCGGAACATCGGCGGGATTATCATCATCGACTTTGTGGACATGCAGACCGAAGACAGCCGCGCCGCCGTCCGGGAAGCGATGGAGGAAGCGCTCAGGGACGACCCGGTCAAGGCCGTGGTGCATGGGTTCACGTCCCTTGGCCTCGTTGAAATGACGAGGAAGAAAGGATAGTAAACCTCAACCTGTAGGGGCGGATATTATCCGCCCGAAAACCTATCATTGCTGTAATGCGGCAAATGTTTCCCGTGAAATATCCAACAGGAACGGGCGGATGATATCCGCCCCTACGGAGTACGCAATCCATAGAGGTAAAAAATGAACAAGCGCGACGAAATTATTCACGTATCGGAAGAAGAAATGGCGGCTCAGCGGCAGTTCGCGGAGGAATTTAAACAGCTTTCCGGCAGGCCGCAGACCTATTATATCGTCACCTACGGCTGCCAGATGAACGCCCACGACTCGGAAAAGCTGGCGGGGATGCTGGAGGACATGGGCATGACGGCGGCCCCCGCCAAGGAAGAAGCAGACTTCGTGCTGCACAACACCTGCTGCATCCGGGACAACGCTGAGCGCAAGGCCCTGGGCAACGTGACGTGGCTCAAGGAAGTCAAGCGGGAGCGGCCCGACATGCTCATCGGTGTGTGCGGCTGCATGGTGCAGGAGCCGGGGATGGCGGAAAAAATCCTGCGCCAGTATCCCTTTGTGGACGTGGCGTTCGGCACGGGCAACATCCATAAGCTGCCCGAGCTTTTGTACCGCGCCGCCGAAACCCGCCGCCGGGTGGTGGCGGTGCCGGAGGAGCAAAGCACCCTGATCGAGGGCCTGCCCATCCGCAGGGAATCGCCCTTCCAGGCGTATGTGACCATCATGTACGGCTGCAACAATTTCTGCTCCTACTGCATCGTGCCTTATGTGCGCGGCCGGGAGCGCAGCCGTGCGGCGGATGATATTGTGCGCGAGGTGGAACAATTGCAAAAGCAGGGAGTCAAGGAAATCATGCTGCTGGGGCAGAACGTGAATTCCTATGGCAACGATATGCCGGGCGGCGTCACCTTCCCGCAATTGCTGCGCCGGGTGTCCGAAATGGGTATTCCCCGCATCCGCTTCATGACCAGCCATCCCAAGGATTTGTCCGACGAGCTGATTGAGGAAATGGCAACGAACCCCGCCCTGTGCCGCCATCTGCACCTGCCCGTGCAAAGCGGCAGCAACCAGATTTTGCAGGCGATGAACCGCAAGTATACCCGGGAAAGCTATTTGGAGAAGGTGGAGAAAATCCGCAGGGCCGCGCCGGATGTGGGCCTGACCACGGACATCATCGTGGCTTTCCCCGGCGAAACCGACCAAGACTTTGAGGACACCATGGATTTGGTGCGCACGGTCGGCTACGACAGCGCGTTCACCTTCATCTATTCCCCCCGCGTGGGCACCCGCGCCGCCGAGATGCCGGGCCGCATCGACCCGGCGCTTGCCACCGAGCGCATCGAGCGCCTGATCGCCCTCCAGGAGGAAATGACCCAGAAACGTTTCGCGGAGATGATCGGCAGCACCGAATCCGTGCTGGTCACCGGCCAGAGCAAACGCAACGAGACCCAGTTCACCGGCAAAACATCCCGGAACATCAGCGTGAACTTTGAAGGCCGTGCGGACATGATTGGCCAGATCATTCCGGTGAAGATCACGGCGGCAAGCAAGACGACGCTGAAAGGAACTACCATCTAACAGAATAGTTCCAAGTTCTAAGTTCAAAGTTCCAAGCCCAATTGGAATGCGCTGTATGGGCGAATCAATGGCTGAAGATGGGCACGATATGGCTTAGAACTTAGAACTCAGAACTTTTAAAAGGAGTAAAGAAAAATGAGCCAGGCTGTTATTGACAAAGCAAAAGAATTGGCGAAGATCATCGCCCAGTCCCCGGAATACATTTCTATGCGCGCCACGGAGGACGCGGCGGGCCAGGAGGTCGCCTTGAAGAAAGTGTTCGCCCAGTACGACGAACTGCACCGCCAGATCGAGGAAGAAACCCTCAAAAAGGAACCGGACTTTGACAGGATCGGCGAACTGACGCGGGAACTGGAGGAAGTGCAGAGCCAGATCACCGCGCATCCGCTCTACCAGGCCATGTCCGGCGCGCGGAAGAATTTTACCGCCATGATGAACCAGGTGAACGCTGAGTTGTCCGCCGTCCTCAACCCCGGCGGCAGCCAGGGCGGATGCAGCGGCAACTGCGCGGGCTGCGCCGGATGCGGCTGAATGAACAAGTTCTAAGTTCCAAGTTCTAAGTTCCAATAAGCAACAATAATAAAATGCTTCGACCCGTCTTCTGTTGGACAACTAAACTGCTTAGAACTTAGAACTTGGAACTTGGAACTTAGAACGATCGTCTTTTTTGTTCTTTCCAATTTATAGTACAAAGGAGCATCACCCTATGGCTACCCTGTCCCCGATGATGCAGCAATACATGAAGCTGAAGGAACAGAATCCCGACACCCTGCTGTTTTTCCGGGTGGGGGATTTTTATGAAATGTTCTTTGACGACGCCCTGACCGCCAGCCGGGAACTGGAACTGACCCTGACGGGCAAGGACTGCGGCATGGAGGAGCGCGCGCCCATGTGCGGGGTGCCTTACCATGCTGTGGATACCTATGTGGCGCGGCTGGTGGAGCGGGGCTACCGGGTGGCCATCGGGGAGCAGATGCAGGACCCGGCTTTAGCCAAGGGACTGGTGGAGCGGGACGTGATCCGCATCGTCACGGCGGGCACGCTGACGGACTCCGCCGTGATCGGGGAAAAGCGGAACAACTTTCTTTGCTCGGTCTGCGTCAACGGCAGGCGCTGCGGCATCGCCGCCTGCGACGTGAGCACCGGGGAGTTTTACGTGCAGCAGGTGGAGAACGCGCCCCAGGCCATCAAGGCCGCGCTGGACGCGCTGAGCCCCGGCGAGATCATCACCAATAACCCGGAGACAGTGCAGCCCGCGTCCTCCCTCGTTTGCCGGAATTACAACGCCGCCGCGTACCAGAACCAGAACGCCAAGGAAGCGCTGACCGACCATTTTCATGTCAATTCCCTCACCGCCCTGGGCTTGGACGCTTCTCTTTCCGTGGCGACCCAGGCCGCCGGGGCGCTGATGCGGTATCTGAACGAAACGCAGAAGAACGCCCTCCAGCACATCGCCCGCGTGCGGGTGTTGGAAAAGAACGACGTGATGCCCCTGGACGCCGCCACCCGGCGAAACCTGGAACTGACCGAAACCATCCGGGGCCGCTCTGCCAAGGGGTCGCTGCTCTCCATCCTCGATCAGACCGTCACCGCCATGGGCGGGCGGCTGCTTCGCTCCTGGGTGGAAAAGCCGCTGCTGAGCAAGGAGAAGATCGAAGCCCGGCTTTCCGCCGTGGACGCGCTGTACCACCAGCATGTGCTGTCCGAAAACCTGCGGGAGCAGCTTATGCAGGTGTACGACATGGAGCGCCTGCTTTCCAAGGTAAGCTACCACACGCTCAACGCCCGGGACTGCCTGAGCCTGCTGCGGTCACTGGAAAAAGCGCCGGAGATTCTGTCGCTTTTGCTTGGTGTGGAGGGGGACGCCCTGTCCTTTTTGAAGGAATTGCTCGACCCGCTGCCCGAACTCACCGACCTGTTGCGTCGGGGCATTTCGCCCGACGCGCCGCTGCTTTTGTCCGACGGCAATTTCATCCGGGCGGGCTACAACGAACAGCTGGACGAACTGCGCACCGCGTCCACCGAGGGCAAGCAGTGGATTCTTGATCTGGAAGCCCGGGAGCGCGAGGAAACGGGCATCAAGAACCTGCGCATCCAGTACAACCGGGTGTTCGGGTATTATATCGAAGTCACCAAGTCCAACTACGGCCTGGTGCCCCTGCGCTACGAGCGGCGGCAGACGCTGGCGAACAGCGAACGCTTCACGACCGAGGAACTCCGTTCGATTGAGCGCAAGGTGACCGGGGCCCAGGAGCAGGCGGCGAAGCTGGAATTGATGCTCTTTGACGAAATCCGCGAGGAGATCAGCCGGAACATGGGACGGTTGCAGTCCACCGCGCTGGCGTACAAGACGCTGGACGCGCTTTTGTCCCTGGCCCGGGTGGCGCTGATCAACCATTACGTGAAGCCCGAGATCACCGAGGACGGCGCGATCAGCATCGTGGAGGGCCGCCATCCGGTGGTGGAAGTGTCCATGCCGGATCAGAGCTTCATCCCCAACGACACCCACCTGGACGCGGACGAGCACCGGGTGCAGATCATCACCGGCCCCAACATGGCGGGCAAGAGCACCTATATGCGCCAGGTGGCTTTGATTACTTTAATGGCGCATATGGGTTCCTTCGTGCCCGCCCAGTCCGCCAGCATTTCCCTGGTGGATGGGGTGTACACCCGCGTCGGCGCGTCGGATGATCTGGCGACGGGGCAAAGCACCTTCATGGTGGAAATGAGCGAAATGGCGTATATTTTACGAAACGCCACGAATAAATCCCTGGTGATCCTGGACGAGATCGGGCGCGGCACCTCCACCTTCGACGGCCTGTCCATCGCCTGGGCGGCGGTGGAATACCTGGCCGATAAAAAGAAGTCCGGGGCAAAGACGCTGTTCGCTACCCACTATCATGAACTGTCCGAACTGGAAGGGCATCTGGAGGGCGTGAACAACTTCTGCGTGTCCGTCAAGGAGCACGGGGAGGAGGTCATCTTCCTGCGCAAGATCGTGCCCGGCGGCGCGGATAAGAGCTTCGGCATTTACGTGGCGCATCTGGCGGGCGTGCCCCGGCCCGTGGTCGCCAGGGCCCAGGAGATCATGGCAAGGCTGGAAGTCAACAACGTGAACCAGAACACCATCGGCCAGAATATCCTGGGCGCGGGGCACAAGAAAAAGAACGAACAGGTCGATCTCATGGAATACCCCAAGACCGAGTTCATCGAGGAAATCCGCAAGCTGGACGTGATGGCGATGACGCCGATCGACGCGCTGAACCAATTGTTCCTCTTAAAAGAAAAGGCCATGAAATTGTAAAGAGAGTACAGAGTTCAGAGTGCAGAGTACAGATAAGTTTGTTTAAAAACTGCTGGGTATTCTGTAAGGCTATATTCTCTGTACTCTGAACTCTGCACTCTGTACTCTATTCCATTCCTACAGGAGCAAGATATGGAGCAAAATCACATTCGTCAGCTTCCCCCTGAGGTGATTGGGCAAATCGCGGCTGGTGAAGTCGTTGAAAGACCGGCGGCTGCAATAAAAGAATTAGTCGAAAACAGCATGGACGCGGGCGCGACGGCCATCACGGTGGATATTAAGGAGGGTGGCATGGCCTCCTTCCGGGTGGCGGACAACGGCAGCGGCATCCAGCCCAGCGACATTCGCCTGGCCTTCGCCCGCCATGCCACCAGCAAAATCCGTACAGCCGAAGATTTATACGGCGTGCGCTCGCTGGGGTTCCGGGGCGAGGCGCTGGCCTCCATCGCGGCGGTCAGTAAAGTCACCTGCCAGACCCGCGCCCGGGGCCAGGAGATGGGCGTGACGGTGCGCAACGAGGGCGGCGAAATGCTGGATATCCAGGACGCCGCCTGCCCGGAAGGGACGACCTTCACCGTGAAGGAGTTGTTTTATAACGCCCCGGTGCGCCGCAAGTTCCTGAAAAAGCCCGCCACCGAAACGGCGGCGGTATCCGAACTCATGGCCCGCTTGATTTTATCCCACCCGACGATCTCCTTCCGCTTCATGGCAGACGGCAAGCTAATGTATTTCAGCGCGGGCGACGGGCGGCTGGACAGCGCCATCATGAGCGTGTACGGCACCGACACCCTGAAACTCATGAACAAGATTGACGGGAACATGAACGGCGTGATGCTCTCCGGCTATGTGGGCGTGGGCGACGCGGGCCGCGGCAACCGCAGCCACGAACACTTTTTCCTGAATGGCCGCGCCATGAAAAGCCCGCTGCTGTCCCTGGCCGTGGAAAACGCCTGCCGCCAGCGCGTGACCATCGGGCGCTTCCCCATGTGCGTGCTGCACCTGACCATGCCCTTTGAAAACGCCGATGTGAACGTGCATCCCAACAAGTGGGAGGTGCGCTTCCAGGACGAGCGCGGCGTGCGGGAAGCGGTGGAGACCATCATTTTTGAAACGCTGGAAAAAACCAACGAAGCGCCGCCCATCCCGCCCATGTTCGTGCAGGCGGACAAGGCAGCGCCCGCGCCCGCGAAAATCCAGGTAAGCGAACCGGTTCGGCCCCTGGAGGACGCGCCAAAGGCTGTCCAGATGAAAGACAACCGGCTCAGCGCTTTCACTGAGGACGGCGCGCTACCCACCTTTGCCCCCGCTCAGCCCGTCCGGGAACGGACAACGAAGCCTTTCGTCAGCCAGGAAACTGTTCCGACCGCTGCTTTGCATGACAGCGCGGGAAGCCTCCTGCCGCCCCGGATGCCCGCGCAGCCGAAGCCCGCGCCCAAACCGGAAACGCCGCCCCAGATGGAAATGGAGCAGACGAAGCAGGAGGCCGTGGAACAGCGCTTCCAGCAAAAGCCCCTGCGCGTTCTGGGCGTGGCGTTCAACACCTATATTGTGATGGAATACGGCGATTTGCTGATCCTGTCCGACCAGCACGCGGTGCACGAACGGTTATTATACGAGAAGTTCATGAAGGAAACCGCCGCCGCGCCCGCCAGCCAGGCCATGCTGATTCCGCAGGTCGTGCAATTGTCCCAAAGTGAATACGCCTGCTATGAGGAAAACCAGGAAACGCTGCTGAAAGCGGGCTTTGATCTTTCGCCCTTCGGGGACAACGCCGTGCAGCTTCGCGGCGTGCCAATCATTTTAGGCCAGCCCCAGGCTGAAAGCTGCCTGCGGGAAGCGCTGGACGAACTGATGGAAAATCCCTCCGCTGCGCCCGCCGACCGCACAAGCCGCGTCATTCAGATGGCCTGCAAGCACGCCGTCAAAGGCGGCGAGCGGCTGCCGGAGGAAAGCGTGGTCCAGCTCATCCGCGACGTGATCGACCAGAAAGTGACGCCCACCTGCCCCCACGGCCGGCCCCTTATGGTGCAGCTGACGCATACTGAACTGGATAAGCGGTTCAGGAGGATACAGAGCTGAGGGGAGATAAGGGAATAGGGGATAGGGATTAGGCAATAGGCAATAGGCAATAGGCATTAGGCAGCTGCGCTTTGAACTCTGTACTCTTTCTATTGTTTTCCCTGCCGCCGTGTCAAAACGTAAAATTAGCTCTTGCTGTTTTGGCTTCTTTCCTGTATAATAGGGACGTTGCCTTGAACAAATTAGTTAGGAGATGTATTTACCATGCGGAAAAAGAGTGTACTGGCCCTGCTGCTGGCCCTCATGATGATCCTGAGCGGCTGCGCGCTGGTGACGAAGGACGAAGAAAAAGATAACGCCCGCGTGATTATTGACGTGAACGGCGAAACCGTTGATAAGCGCACCGTGAGCGCGGCTGTGCAGAACCAGATCAGCCAGAACGAATACTATAACCAGCTGTTTTCCAGCTACCATGGATATTCCGACCTCTATCCCACCGACGAAGCGACCGTCACCGACCAGGTGGTGGAAGCCTACACCCAGAACCTGGTGCTCAAGCAGAAGGCTTACGCCATGGGCATGGACCAGATGAACGACGAAGAAGCGGCCCATGTGGAGGAGCACGCCAAGGAATACTATGAATCCTTCCTCCAATCCGTTATCAGCGCGTACCTGCCCAACAGCGGGCTGGAAGGCGACGAGCTGAACGCCGCTGCTGAAAAGTACGTCGCGGAAAACGACGTGGCGACCGCGGACGGCCGTTCCACGTATGACGATTTCTTCCAGGCCGCGCTGGAGGAAATGGCCGTTGAAAAGCTGGAAGAGGACATCGTGAAGGATGTCGCCGTGACCGAGGAAGAAATCAAGGCCGATTTCGACGCCAAGGTCGAAGCCGCGAAGGAGCAGATGGAAGCTGATCCCGACATGTACGGCTACAATGTGATGAACGGCAGCGCCGTGTATTACGCGCCCGCCGGTTACCGCATGGTGAAGCACATCCTGATCACCGTTTCCGATGAAGATCAGGCCGTTATCACCGAGGCCCAGAACGCCCTGAACGCCGCCGCGGAAGACGCTGACAAGGACGCGCTGCAGGCCGCTGTGGACGCCGCCCAGGCCGCCGGTATGGCGAACGCCAAGGCCAAGGCCGAGGAAGTGCTCGCGCAGGCGACCGCCGAGGGCGCGGACTTTGACGCCCTGATCGCAGAATACAGCACCGACAGTATGCCTGAAACGGGCTACGCCATCCGCGAAGGCTTCGCTTACTTCGTGGAGCCCTTCGTGACCGGCGCGATGGCCCTGCAGAACGTGGGCGACGTGAGCGAGCCCATTGAATCCACCTACGGCTACCACATCATCAAGTACGTGTCCGACGTGGCGGAAGGCCCTGTGGATATCGAGACCGTGCGGGAGAGCATTTCCTCCGCGCTGCTCAGCACCAAGAAGACCGAACTGACTGACTCCACCATCCAGCAGTGGGTGAGCGAAGCCAACGTAAAGACCTTCCTGGATCGCCTGAAGTAATCCTTCGCGCGGCGAAAGAAGCCATCTTATCACAAAATAAAGCAAAGCCCTTGATTGCGCAGTGCGCTCAAGGGCTTTCTTTTGGGCGGATGTTCAGGCGAAAGGAGTGAAAGGAGATCCTTCCCTTATCACTCCGCTGTCGCTCCGTGACGCTCAGGATGACATAGGCGGTTGTTCTGCCGTTCTGAGCCAGCGAACAATCTCACAATTTCTGCTCAGCATTCGACTTTCAGGCGCAATATCGTATCAAGTGTTTGTTCGGAAGGAACCCCTGAGAGGATCAACCGCGCGGCCGCGGTGATTTCTGCATCACCCTGCAAAGTCTGATCGACCGGGCCCGTCCCAGCGGGAGTAAAAAGATATGCCCGCGCCGGACGAAAAGAAACCGCCTCTGCCCGTATCCAGGCAGAGGCGGTCTTGCACTTTTGTCTTGCTTTTTACCGGAGTTCTTCGGGAATCCACCACATGCCGGTATTGTTTTCAGCCAGGTAGGCTTTGAACTCGTCGGAATGGTAGGCGTCCACGATGGCCTTGGCCCATTCCGCGTCTTTGTCCTGCTCCTTCACGGTCACTTGCAGCACCAGATGCGGCAGGATATCCTCCTGGGCCAGGGCGCTGGAAGGATCAACGATCTCGCGGGCGTTCCACACGATGGAGCCGGTGATCAGGCCGAAGTCATAATCCGAAAGGCTGGTGGGAATGGTGGTGTTCAGCACCTGGATGATTTCCAGGTTGTAGGGGTTTTCCACGATGTCGTCCACGGTCACGGTGGTCACGTCCACTTCGGGGTCGAAGGTGATCCAGCCGATCTTCTGGAGAATCAGCAGGCACCGGGCGGTGTTGGAGGCGTCGTTGGTGACGGCGATGGTCATGCCCTCGGCGATTTCATCCAGGCTGGTGTGCTTCGCAGAATACAGGCCGGCGGGCACCGTGGGGATGGGGCTGATGCCCACCAGATGGCCGTCGTTGTTGGCGTTGAAATAGGTTTCGATGTAGGCGGTGTGCTGCTCCACGTTCACGTCCACGTCGCCCGCTTCCAGCATCTTGTCGGCCACCAGCAGGTCGCTGGCCTCGACCACTTCGAGGGTGTAGCCCTGGGCTTCCAGGATGGGAACGATGCCGTCCTCAAACAGCTCGGTGTAGGGGCCCTGAGACTTGGAATAGCGGATCACGGTCTTGTCCTCGGCCATGGCCGCGCCAAAGACGGACAGCAGCAGGGCCAGCGCCAGCAGGATGGAAAACAGCTTCCTCATGATGGTTTCTCCTTTCGATGTTTGAATAATCAGGATACGCAAATGTATGTTTCATCCCCTGTCCGGACAAGGGAGGGAAACCGAAGTTATTTGTGCTGCCGCAGCTTGCCGCTGACGCGGTTCCCAAGCAATTGCAGCAATTGCACAAAGACGACCAGGATCACGATGGTCAGGATCAGCAGCGGGAAATTGTACCGCTGATAACCGTAGGTCAGCGCCAGGTCGCCCACGCCGCCGCCGCCCACATACCCGGCCATGGCCGTTGCGCCGAGCAGGCCCACGGTGCCGGTGGTCATGGCGAGGACGATGGAGGACAGGGCCTCCGGCAGCAGAAACCGGGTGATGATCTGTCCCGTCGTCGCGCCCATGGCCTGGGCCGCTTCAATGACGCCGGGGCTCACTTCCAGGAGGGAATTTTCAATCAGCCGCGCCATGTAGGGGCTGATGTAAATCACCAGCGGCACCAGCATGGCGGTGGAGCCGTAGGTTTTGCCCACGATCAGGCGGGTCAGGGGAAAGACGAACACCAGCGTGATGATGAAGGGCATGGAGCGCACGATGTTCACGTATACGTTCACGATGGCGTAGATCACCCGGTTTTGCTTGAGCCCGCCCTTGCGGCACAGCACCAGCAATAGGGCCAGCCCCAGCCCGATCACCGCGCCGATGAGCAGCGCCCAGCCCAGCATGTACACGGTCTGCCCCAGGCTTTCCAGGAGCTTTGGCCATTTGATGCCGAAAATCTCTTTGAATTGCGTTTGCCAATCCCCGTTCATTTACGCAAACACCATCCTTTCCCGCAAGGCCCCGGCCCCGTCGATCTTCTCTTCCGCCTGGGCAATCAGCGCCGCGTCCCCGATCAATTGCAGGATGAACACGCTCATCACGCTGCCCTGCATTTCCTGGATCGTCGCGCCCAGGATGTTGACTTCCAGGCCCTCCATCCGGCACAGGTTGGCGATCAGCGGCTCCTTCACAGAATCGCCGATGAACTTGAGCAGCTCCACCTGCTGGTTCCGCTTCTCATTCCGCACGATGGCGGTAAACTTTTCGGGAATCTGGTCGTTGATGACGGTGCGCACGAAGCGCTTTGTCACTTCTTCCCTGGGCGTGCCGAACACGGAGAGCACGCTGCCTTCCTCCACGATTTTTCCGTATTCCATCACGGCCACCTTATTGCAGATCATCTGGATCACCTGCATCTGGTGGGTGATGAGCAGGATGGTGACGCCCATTTCCCGGTTCACTTTCCGCAATAGAAGCAGGATGGATTCCGTGGTCTGGGGGTCGAGGGCGGAGGTCGCCTCGTCGCAGAGCAGGATGTCCGGCTTCGTCGCCAGCGCCCGGGCAATGCCCACGCGCTGCTTCTGCCCGCCGGAAAGCTGGCTGACGTAGGCGCTTTCCTTGTCCTCCAGTTCCACGAACCGCAGCACTTCCTTCACCCGCTGGTCGATCTCCTTTTTCGGTGTGCCCGCCAGCAGCAGGGGAAGGGATACGTTGTGCTTCACGGTTTTCCCTTCCAGCAGGTTGAACTGCTGGAACACCATGCCGATCTTGCGGCGGAGCCGCAGCAGCTCCTTTTGATTCAGCCGGGATAAATCCTGGCCCGCAACGGTGACGCTGCCGCTGTCCGGCTTTTCCAGGCCGTTCACCAGCCTGAGCAGGGTGGATTTTCCCGCCCCGGAAAAACCGACGATGCCGTAAATATCGCCCTTCTCCACTCGAAGGCTCATGTCCCGCAGCGCGTGCACCGCCTGCTTTCCGTCCGCGAAGGTTTTGACCGCATGGTCAACTTGAATCATGCCGCGTCCTTTCCGTCATGAAGCGGTTTGCCCATGACTGGTTTCGTGTAACAAAAAAGCAGGCGATGCGCGCCGCGCCGCCTGCCTGTCGCCGCTCCAAACGCGCGGCGGCTACAAAGAGAGCGCAGCAAACACACGCATGGAACAACAACACATCATCGCCCGTACGGTCACCGCGCTCACCTCCTTTTTTCTGTTCGGCCGTATTATAATTCATAATATACACCATGTCAATAGACAAAATGTATTTCGATTGTATTATTGCCGGGCCACCGCCTGGGCGTGATCGGCTTTGACGGCCGTAAGCAGCGCCGGGTCTTCGATTAGGTCCAGGGCGGTCAGCGCCAGGGCCTTCGCGCCCAGGGCAATGGAGGCCAGGCCCTTTTCGGATTTTGACGCGGCCTTGGACTGCTCGGTGTGCCAGGGCGTCGGGCCGTCGGTGATGCAGATGGTGGGCTTGATGGTCGGCACCGCCTGGGACACGTTGCCCACGTCGCTGGAGCCGATGCCGCAGCCCTCGTCCGGGGGCAGCATGGTTTCGCCAAGCCCGGCCAGTTCCTTTCCGTAGACTGCGTCGAAGGAGGGCGTTGGCACCATGTTGTCCACCCGGTTCTGGCTGGGCTGCAGTTTGCCCTTGGCCCCGGTCATGAGGGCCGCGCCTTCCACGATTTTTTCGACCCGCTGATACAGCGCTTCCAATTTGGGCACCGTTGCCGCCCGGAGAAAAAATTTAGCCGCCGCGTAAGCGGGCACGATGTTCGGCGCGTCCCCGCCGCTGGTGACGATGCCGTGAATGCGCACGTCCGGGGTCACATGCTGCCGCAGGGCGTTGATGCCGTTGTAAGTCAGGATCAGCGCGTCCAGCGCGTTAATGCCCTGCTCCGGCACGGCGGCGGCGTGGGCGGGCTTGCCCCAGAACTCAATGTTCACGGGCGCGCAGACCAGGTTTTTGCCGGACGCCTCGTGTTTGTCGCCGGGATGGACGCACAGGGCGGCGTCCACGTCCTTGAATAAGCCCTCCCGCACAAAGCTGCCCTTGGCGCTGCCGTTCTCGCCGCCTTCCTCGCCGGGCGTGCCGTATACCCGCACTTCGCCGCCCACCTGGTCGATTACTTGCTTCAGAGCCGCCGCCGCCAGCAGGGACGTGGGGCCGAACAGATTGTGGCCGCAGCCGTGGCCCAGGCCGGCCAGGGCGTCGTACTCCGCCAGGAACACCAGCACCGGGCCGGGCTTGGCGGCTTTGTATACGCCGGTAAAGCCGGTGCGGTGGCCCGCCACGTCCACGGCGACCTCAAATCCCTCTTTTTTCAGCTGTCCGCTCAGCCGCGCGCAGGCGAAAAACTCATAATTGCTTACCTCCGGATTCGCGTGAATGTCCAGGGCAAGCTGCCGGTACACGGGCCACTGGCGCTCCACATACGCGGCGATGGTATCTCGAATGGCCATAAGCGCCTCCTTTTACGCCAGGACAAAATGATCCGTTTCCATTTCTGTCAAAGTGCCGCGCAGGCTGCTTTCCTCCGCGTGGAAGGGGATGCGCCGCCGCGTCCGCTCCGTTTCCGGGTCGGGCAGGGGGATGGCGGAAATCAGGCTTTGGGTGTAGGGGTGCAGGGGATTTTCATAGACTGCTTTGGCGGGGCCCGTTTCCACGATGCGGCCCCGGTACATGACGGCGATGCGGTCGGAGATATACTTGACCATGCTCAGGTCGTGGGCGATGAAGAGGTAGGTCAGCTTCCGCCTGCGCTGCTCCTCCCGAAGCAGGTTCACCACCTGCGCCTGGATGCTCACGTCCAGGGCGGAAATGGGCTCGTCACACACCACGAACCGGGGCCGGGTGGCGAGCGCCCGCGCGATGCCGATGCGCTGCCTTTGGCCGCCGGAAAACTCATGGGGATAGCGGGTCAGGTGCTCGGGACGCAGGCCCACGGAAGCCATGAGGCGGGACACCTGCTCGTCCCTGTCCTGCCTGTCCTTCGCCAAATGGTGAATGTCGATGCCCTCGGCGATAATGTCCCGCACCTTTTTGCGGGGGTCGAGGGAGGCGTAGGGGTCCTGGAAAATGATCTGGGCCTGCTGGCGGTAGGAAAGCAAATCCTTCCCTTGCAGCTTCGTAATATCCCGGCCGTCAAAGGTGACGGAGCCGGAGGTAATGTCCAGGAGCCGCACCAGCATCCGCCCGGTGGTGGTTTTGCCGCAGCCGGATTCCCCTACCAGCCCGAAGGTTTCGCCCTCGCGGATGGCAAAGCTGATGTCATCCACCGCCTTTTTGCCGCCGCTGCCGGGGTATTCATGGGTCAGATGGCTGACCGTGACCAGCGCTTGTTCGCTCATAGGGCGGCGCTCCTTTCCGATTGCTTTTCCCGGAAAGCCCGGGCGCGGAGGGCGATGTTCTCCGGCGGCTCAATCTTCGGCGCGCGCTCATCCAGCAGCCAGGTGGCGGCAAAGTGCGTTTCCGTTACCGGGAACAGCGGCGGCTCGACGAGGCGGTCGGCCTCCAGCGCCCAGGGATTCCGGGGCGCGAAGGCGTCGCCGGGGGCAGGGTTGATGAGGGTCGGCGGCGTGCCGGGGATGGCGTAGAGCGTTTCGCTGTCCGTCGCCAGGGTCGGCATGGAGGCCAGCAGGCCCCAGGTGTAGGGGTGGCGTGGGTCGTAGAAAACCTCGTCCGCCAGGCCGATTTCAATGATCCGCCCGGCGTACATCACCGCGACCCGGTCGGCCACGTTCGCCACCACGCCCAGGTCGTGGGTGATGAAAATGACGGACGCGCCGGTTTTCTTCTGAATGTCCTTAATCAAATCCAGTATCTGCGCCTGCATGGTCACGTCCAGGGCGGTGGTGGGCTCGTCCGCGATCAGAATCTGCGGGTCGGCGGCCAGAGCAATGGCAATCACGATGCGCTGCCTTTGCCCCCCTGAAAACTCATGTGGGTATTGATGATACCGCTTCTCCGGTTCCTCGATGCCCACCAGGGCCAATAATTCAAGGGCTCTTTGCTTCGCCGCCGCCCGGGTGACGGGCTTGTGCAGGCGCACAGTTTCCGCGATCTGCTTCCCAATTTTCATGGTGGGGTCGAGCGACGTCATGGGGTCCTGGAAGATCATGGCGATCTTGCCGCCCCGGATGGAGCGCAGGACGCGGTTGCTTTGCCTGAGTAAATCCTTGTTTTCAAACAGAATCTCCCCGCCGTCCACCTTCGCGTTTTTGGCGAGCAGGCCCATGACGCTGCGGCAGGTGACGGATTTCCCGCAGCCGGATTCGCCCACCAGTGCCAGCGTTTCGCCCTTCCGCAAATCAAAGGAAATGTCCCGCACCGCCTGCACCCGGCCCGCGTAGGTATCGAAGGACACGGATAAATGCTTTACTTCCAATACGTTTTCCGGCATCTTATCCCTCCTTCATCTTGGGGTCGAACACGTCGCGCAGGCCGTCCGCGAACAGGTTGAAGGACAGCATGATCACGCACAGAATGACGGCTGGAATGAACATCTGATAGGGATAGAGCTTGAACACCTTGTAGCCGCCGTTGAGCAGCGTGCCGATGGAGGCGTTGGGAATGCGCATCCCCACGCCGAGGAAGCTCAGGAACGTTTCAAAGAAAATGGCGGAGGGGATGGAGAACATGGCGCGCACGATCACGATGCCGCTGATATTGGGCAGGATATGGGAGAGGGCGATTTTGAGGTTCGACGCGCCCAGCGCTTTCGCCGCCTGCACATATTCCATCTGCTTGATTTTCAGCGTTTCCGCCCGCACCACCCGCGCCATGGGAATCCAGGAGGAAATGGTCATGGCTAATATAATAGAAGTGATGCCCGGTTCAAAGATCAGCAGCATCAGCACCACCAGCACCAGCGACGGGATGCCGGATAATATCTCCAAGATGCGCTGCATGATGGTGTCCGTCCTGCCGCCCTTCATGCCGGAAAAGAGGCCGTAAGCAATGCCGATGGACAAATCCAGCAGGGCGGCGATAAACGCGATGATGAGGGAAATCCGCGTGCCCCACAGGCAGCGGGACAGAAGGTCGCGCCCGAACTCATCGGTGCCGAACAGGAAATACTGTCCCTCCGGCACCTTCGCCAGTTCATAGCTGTCCACCCGGCGTCCCCGGAAAAGCGTGGTGCCATTCAGCCCGTCGATGCTGACGCCCGGCCACTTGGGCGGCAGGTTCTTCCAGGATAAATGCTGCTCGTTGGGGTCAAAGGGGGAAAGCGCCGGGGCTAAAAATGCCAGACAGGTGATGATGAGCAGCAGGATCATGGTGACGACCGCCGCCTTGTTTTTGCGCAGCTTTCGCCAGCTGTCCTCCAAAAAGGACAGGGCGCGGGGGAGTTCCGGCTCGGCTTCCTGCTGGCTGGGCTGATATGCCACAAAAGCGCTGTCCGGCACGGCGGAGGCGGCTCTTTTGATTTCTTCCTGATATGCCATCATTTCGCCCCCTCCACCCGCACGCGCGGGTCAATGATCTGATACAGAATGTCCGTCAGGAAAATGACCGTCACCAGCAGGGCGGAAAACAGGATCGTCACCGCCATGATGGTGTAATAATCGTTGGAAAGGATGGACTTGGTGAACTGCTCGCCGATGCCCGGCACGGCAAAGATGTTTTCCACCACCAGGGAACCCGTCATTAGCGACACGGTCATTGGCCCCAATACCGTGATTAGCGGGATCAAAGCGTTGCGCAGGCCGTGGGAAAAGGCGATGCGAATCTCACCCATGCCCTTGGCGCGGGCGAGTTCAATATAATCGGAAGATAATACCTCCACCATCTCCGTGCGGATGAAGCGGCAGCTTTCCGCCATGGGGGAGATGGACAGGGCCAGCGTGGGCAGGATGGTGGAGCGGAAGCCATCGTTCCACAGGCCGATGGGCAGCCAGTTGAGCGTGACGGCGAAGATATATTGCAGCAGCACCGCCACCACGAAATTGGGCACCGACCGGCCTGTGATGGCGAACAGGGAGCAGAACACATCCAGAAAACGATTTTGGTGCATGGCAGCGATTACGCCCAGGAACACCCCCACCAGCGTGCCAAACAAGACCGCCTGCAAGCCCAATTGGATGCTCGGCCCCATGCGCTGGGCAAGCAATGTCGCCACCGGCTGATCGGAGAATTGCAGGGAAATGCCGAAATCCCCGTGCAGGAGATTCTTTAAGTAATTGATGTAGCGCTGAAAAAGCGGCTGGTCAAAGCCATACTTTTTGTTCAGCATCTCCAGCTGCGCCGCCGTCAGCCGATCCTGGTTGTTGTAGGGCGTGCCGGGCAGGGCGTTCATCAAAAAGAAGGTGACGCTGGCAATGATGAACAGCGTCAGCGCCATATAGAACAGCCGCATACCAATGTATCTGCTCCATCGTTTCATTTGCTTCACCTGATTTATGCAGAAATGGTTTATCCTGTAAAAGATGTTTTTTCCTATTCAAATCCGATCATAATGAACAAGCTTATTACCATAATAGCAATGATGTCATCCTGAGCGGAGTGGAGCGAGAGCGGAACGGAGTCGAAGGATCTTATTGCTGGCGATTATTTGCTTAGCAGATACCTTTTCTTTGAGATCCTTCGACTCCGTTCCGCTCTCGCTCCACTCCGCTCAGGATGACAATGGGAGCTAATTAGTTACAAGTTACTTGGTTGACAATATATCATTACTTCATTCGATGATTATTCAGCGAAGGAAGCGCGGGACAGATCGAATACTGAGTAACCGAGCTGGTGCGTTACATAGTTGTTCAGGCCGGTGTTGATGAGGTAGCCCTTCACCGCCTGCTCCAGCGGCACCACCACGGCGTTGTCGATCAGGTACTGGTTGGCCTGCTTGAGGTGCTCCCAGCGGGCGGCGAAATCGTTGCCGTCTTCATTGTTCAGGGCGCTGATGAGGCCGGTCAGTTCTTCGCTGACCCACTTGGCGTGGTTGTGCTCATAGCTGGTTTCAAACTGGTTCGGATAGGAAGTGGGATCGTAGTCGCCCGTCCAGCCGCCCAGGGCCAGGTCGAAGTTGTAGCCCATCATTTCCGCGAAGCGCACAGAGGAAGGAACGTTGGCCAGGTCGATGATGACGCCGGGCAGGTTCTCCTGAATCTCGCTTTGCAGGTAGGTGCCGATCTTAATAGATTCATCGGTGTCGGAGGTGACCAGGCGCAGCTTCACGCTGTCCACGCCCAGTTCAGCCAGGCCGTCGGCCAGGTACTTCTGCGCCGCGTCCAGATCGAAATACACCTGCACGCCGAAGGATTCCGCCACGCTCTGGCCGTCGGGAGAGGAAGCAATGCCATTGGGGATCACGCCCACGGCCGGGGCAGCCGCGCCGTTCAGCACTTCGTTGCACAGTTCATCCCGGTCGATGCCGTAGAGCAGCGCCTTGCGGATGTTTTCATTGCTCAGGATGGGATGGGGCGTGTAGCTGCCGTCGCCCTGCAATTGGTTAATGTTCAGTTCCAGGTTGGTCATGCGCAGGGTGCTGATCTTGATGAGATCGGGCTGGCCTTCATAGAGCGGGATGAAATCGCTGTCCACGTTCACGCCGTCCAGCTGGCCCGCTTCGTACAGGTTCAGGGCGGTGTTCTGGTCCTTCACGACCTGATAAATAATTTCGTCAAAGTACACGTTGTCCGCGTCCCAGTAATTGGGGTTCTTCACGTAGCTCCAGCTGATTTCCGTGCCCGTCCAGCCGGTCAGGATGAAGGGGCCGGCGGAGAGCAGAGCGTCGGCGGACAGGGCGTAGCCCTCGCCCTTTTCCTCGGCAAACGCCTTGGGAATGGGGGAGTAGGAGGTGTCGGCCAGCTTCTTGGTGAAGTAGGGGTCGGCGGCCTCCAGGGTGATTTCCAGCACGGTGTCGCTGATGGCCTTCACGCCCAATTCTTCTACGGGCAGTTCGCCGGAGCGCACCGCCAGGCGGTTCTTGATGCCGGTCACGGAGGAGTTTTGGCTGCCCACGGCGGGATCGAACACCCGCTGGACGGCGTAAACAATGTCCTCGGCCTTCACGGGATCGCCGTTGGCGTACTTCGCGTTATCCCGGATGGTGATGGTGTACACGGTGCCGTCCTCGCTGATCTCGGGCAGAGCCACGGCCAGGTTGGGCTGCGGGTCGGCGTTCTCGTCCAGGCGGTACAGGGGATCGGCAAAGAGGAACACCGCTTCGCCGGAAATGGTGTCATACACCTTGGTGGTGTCCATCGTGGTCACTTCGCCGGAAATGAACCAATTGAGCACCTTGCTGTCCTCGGCATGGGCAACAGAGAAAAGGGAAAGAATCAGAACCAGGGACAAAACCACGGCCGCAATACGCTTCATTGCTTTTTCCTTCTTTCATATATATATATTGATGGATAGTAATTGTTAAGTCGTTGCTCTATTGGGCACTTTAAGTTATTAAAGGCAATAGGCATTAGGCAATAGGCAATAGTTCTATTTGGCTTACGATATAACTGTTCAGTCCAGTTGCTTTCAAGAAAGTAACTATGTCATCCCGACCGGAGCGCAGCGGAGTGGAGGGACCTAAAAGCCGGGTATTCTATTTTCTGGCTGACGGTGTTTCTTCAAGGTCCCTTGACTCCGCTTCGCTTCGCTCGGGATGACAATTGGGGGTTGCTAATTCCCTAATGCCTAATGCCTAATGCCTAATGCCTGCTCTTTTACATTCGATCCCGGCTCCCGCCGCATCTTCGGTTCATCGAAAACGCGCTCCTTTCATCATAAAAGCGCCCGCGTCGTGCGGGCGCCGGAATGCAATCCTGCCGATCCATTCACGTTTTCCCGCATGACAAACAAGAGCCCATGCGACACATCCACATGTTCCATTTTTGAATCCACCTGAGGGAATCAACCGTCATGGGGGAAACCTCCTGTCCTGGCGTTCGTGCGTCCTTTCAGATCGCGGGGAAATCTTACCACACAAAATATTCATTTGTCAATCGAATTAGTGGATTATTGCTCATTCGCTTATTCTATGGATCATTATAGGATCAGTCTATAAGGATGCGGCGAAGCGCCTGAAATAACAAATTACACAAAGAAAAAATTGAAATAATGGTTTACAAACCGCGCCTGTCATGTTACAATGAACAGCGTGGTTTTTGAACCGTTTCCCCGGATGGGCGACACTCCAACGCCTACCTGAGAAGACGGCGATTGAAGATGGGCGCGCCACGGCCCAAAAGGAGGAATACACCATGGATAAGGAACTCAAGGCCCAGATCATGCAGACCTACGCCCGCAGCGAAGGCGACACCGGTTCTCCCGAAGTGCAGGTGGCTCTGCTGACCGAACGGATCAATCACCTGAATGAGCACCTCAAGCTCAACAAGAAGGACCACCATTCCCGCCGTGGTCTGCTGCTGATGGTCGGCCGCCGCCGCGGTCTGCTGGACTATCTGAAGAAAACCGACATCGAACGGTATCGTGACCTGATCGCCAAGCTGGGTCTGCGCAAGTAATTGCGCGTCAGGCTATCGACTGGAGAAATCACAGCCGATAGCTTTTTGTTTCATCCTTTGGATGAATCGAACGGGGTTTGTCAAGGGGGGAACTCCTTGACTGAAATCCGCAGCGGCGGTATGTACGCCGCGAGGACTGAAAATTTCTGTAGGGAGCGCAGATGACCGGAAGAAATTTTCATACCTTGCAGTTTTTCCGCCCGGAAATTCCGAAGGGATTTTAGGAAAAACTGTAGGGGAATCCCGAAAGGGGGAAGGATTCCCCCTTTCGCGCTGTCGCGGAGCGACAGCAGAGTGTGTGTGAGGAGAAGAGAAAAAATGGATTACAAAGCGTATTCAATGGAATTTGCGGGCCGTACCCTGACCCTGGAATTCGGCAAGTATGCCCAGCAGGCGGGCGGCAGCTGCCTGGTTCGCTACGGCGACACCGCCGTGCTGGTGAACGCCACCGCGTCGGACAAGCCCCGGGAGGGCGTGGACTTCTTCCCCCTGACCGTGGACTTTGAAGAAAAGCAGTACGCCGTGGGCAAGATCCCCGGCGGCTTCATCAAGCGCGAAGGCCGCCCCACCGAAAAGGCGACCCTGACCTGCCGCCTGATCGACCGTCCCCTGCGCCCCCTGTTCAACAAGGGGATGCGCAACGACGTGCAGGTGGTGGCCCAGACCCTGTCCGTTGACCCCGACACCCCGCCGGAATTCCCCGCCATGCTGGGCTCCTCCATTGCCCTGATGGTGAGCAATATTCCCTGGGGCGGCCCCACCGCCGCTGTCGTCGTAGCCCGCGTGAACGGCCAGTTCGTCATCAACCCCACCGAAGCCCAGGAAGCGGCCTCTGATATGCACGTCACCGTGGCGGGCACCAAGGATGCCATCATGATGGTGGAAGCGGGCGCCAAGGAAGTGTCCGAGGACGCCATGATGGACGCCATCCTGTACGGCCATCAGTTCATTAAAGAGCTGGTGGAATTCCAGGAAAAGATCACCGCGGAAATCGGCAAGCCCAAGAGCGAATTCCCGCTCATCACCACCGGCGACGACGTGAAGGCCGCCGTGCGTGAATACGCTTTGGAAAAGTGCGAATACATCTATTCCACCTATGTGCGCAAGGAACGCCAGGCCCGCGACGCGGAAGTGTCCGCCGACGTGGCCGCGCACTTCGCCGATATTTTCCCCGGCCGGGAAGGCGAAGTGGCCGACGCCCTGTATTACCTGGGCAAAGAGGTCATGCGCAAGAAGATCCTGGAGCAGGGCATCCGCCCCGACGGGCGCAAGGTGGACGAAGTGCGTCCCATCTGGTGCGAAGTGGGCGTGCTGCCCCGCACCCATGGTAGCGCCGTGTTCACTCGCGGCGAAACCCAGGCTTTGACCATCACCACCCTGGGCATGGTTTCCGAAGCGCAGGAACTGGACGGTCTGTCCAATGAAAAGACCAAGCGCTACATCCATCAGTACAACATGCCCTCCTACGCCACCGGCGAAGCGGGCCGCCTGCGCAGCCCCAACCGCCGCGAGATCGGCCACGGCGCGCTGGCCGAACGCGCGCTGGTGCCCGTCATTCCCACCGAGGCGGAATTCCCCTACGCCCTGCGCCTGGTGAGTGAAATCATGGGCAGCAACGGCTCCTCCTCCATGGCTTCCGTGTGCGGCAGCACCCTGTCCCTGATGGACGCGGGCGTGCCGATTCACGCGCCTGTCGCGGGCGTGGCCATGGGCCTCATCCAGGACGCCGAGACCGGCAAGATCGAAGTGCTAACGGATATCCAGGGCCTGGAAGACTTCCTGGGCGACATGGACTTCAAGGTCGCCGGCACCATGAACGGCATCACCGCCATCCAGATGGACATTAAGATCAAGGGCATCAACCGCGAGATCCTCAGCCGCGCCCTGAATCAGGCGCTCAAGGGCCGCCTGCACATCCTGGGCATCATGCTGGAAACCCTGGGCCGTCCGCGCGAGAACCTGTCCAAGTTTGCGCCCAAGATCATCACCTTCTCCATCAACCCCGAAAAGATCAGCGAGGTCATCGGCCCCCGCGGCAAGATGATTAACAAGATCATCGACGAAACCGGCGTCAAGATCGACATCGAGGACGACGGCCGCGTGTTCATCTCCACCGCCGACCAGGCCGCCGCCGACAAGGCCAAGAGCCTGATCATGGGCATCGCCAAGGATATCGAAGTGGGCGACGTGTTCACCGGCAAGGTGGTGCGCATCATGAACTTCGGCGCGTTCGTGGAACTCGCTGGCGGCAAGGACGGCATGATCCACATTTCCAAGCTGGACAACAAGCGCGTGGAAAAGGTGGAGGACGTGGTGAACATCGGCGACGAGCTGGAAGTGAAGGTCTGCGAGATCGACTCCCAGGGCCGCATCAACTTGATCCGCAACGATATCACCTACGACAACCCCAACTTCACCCGCTCCGCCCCCGCCGGTACCCGCCCGCCCCGTCGGGATGGACGGAAGTAACGAAGTATGTTTTATTGGGGGGAAACCACTCTTTGCAGGCCAAAGAGCGGTTTCCCCCCAAGCCCCCTTTCCGAGAAAGCCGAATAGGGGAACGCAGGTGAATTGTTTTGTTATAATTGCCTGATGCAAGGGGGAAGCTAATACAGTTTCCTCTTTTTTTATCAGGAAGAAACTGACTTTTTTAGGGGGATTGCGGATGTATCCTGTCAGGCGAAAATCCTATGCCCCGCGATTTTCGATGTGTGTTCAGCCTGCGTTTATCATTGGCACCAATAACGAGGATGGCACGGATAACTTTGCCCCGATCACCTGGGTCAGCGTAACCTGCGAGGAAGAGGATTATCTGCTGGTCATCAGCATGTTTGGAACGAAAACCACCAAGCAAAATGTCATCCGGGACGGGAAACTGAGCGTCAATCTGGTCAGCAGAAGCATCCTGCCCCTGATGGATTATTTCGGCACACGTCACGCGCAGGATGGCAGAAAGGATCAGGTTTCTTATCATGTTTCCCGCGGGAGGACGGTGGATGTGCCGGTGCTGGATGAAAGCCCGTGGGTGTATGAATGCGAGGCAGAACAATCCATCGTCACCGGAGCGTCCACCACGTTTTTCTGCCGCGTCAGGAATGTGCAGATCGACGAACGCCTGGCGGTCAACGACCCTTATGCCATTGATTTGACCCGGCTTGACCCGGTGATTTATTCGGGGATGTATCACAGCATCGGAAGTTTACTTGGAAAGATCGGCGATTTTTCATTACCGGAAGAATCGAAACAATAAAGGAGCAGCGCATGGAAAAATTCGTGCTGAGCAATGGCCTGACTGTTTTAGTTGAGCCGATGCCCTATCTTCGTTCCGTCAGCATCGGGGCGTGGGTGAAGGCGGGCAGTATGCTGGAAGCGCCCAGCGAAAACGGGCTTTCCCATTTCATGGAGCACATGGCCTTTAAGGGCACCGCCAAGCGCTCCGCCCGGCAGATCGCGGAGGAGATGGACTTCATCGGCGGGCACCTGAACGCCGCCACCAGCAAGCTGTGCACCAACTATTACGCCAAGGTGATCGACGAGGACTTGCCCCAGGCGGCGGATATTCTGGCCGATATTGTATGCAATCCCGCCCTCGACCCCGGCGAAACGGACAAGGAGCGGGGCGTGGTGCTGGAGGAAATCGCCATGGTGGAGGATTCGCCGGAGGACGTGGTATACGACGTGCTGGCGGAAGCGGTGTTCGGGGAGCAGTCTTTAGGGCAGACCATTTTGGGCCCCGCGGAAAAGCTGGAAAAATATACCCCGGACGACCTCCGCATGTTCCGGCAGCGGCACTACGGCCCGAAGAACGCCGTGGTCGCTTTGGCGGGCAACGTGGAAATCCAGCGGGCGAAGGACTTGATGGAAGAAAAATTCGGTTCCTGGCAGGGCGCGGCGGGGGAGGAGTTCCCCGAGGCCGTCGCCATCGACCAGCCCCGGAAGCTGGCGCGGGAGAAGGACACCGAGCAGGTGCACCTGTGCGTGTCCTATCGCAGTCACGAAATGGGCAGCCCGGACGTGTATCCCACCGCCGTGCTGAACAACATCCTGGGCGGCGGCATGAGCTCCCGCCTGTTCCAGCGTATCCGCGAGGAACTGGGCATGGCCTACACCGTGTATTCCGGCCCCAGCAGCTACCCCCACTGCGGCGAGTTCACCATCTACGCCGCCACCAGCCCCAAGCACGCAAAGACCGTGTTGGAACAGATTGACATTGAAATCAAGAAGCTGCTGGAAGCTGGCGTGACCGAAAAAGAATTCACCATGAGCAAGGCGCAGCTTAAGGGCAGCTTTATCCTGGGGTTGGAGAGCGCCTACAACCGCATGAGCGCCCTGGGCCACAACCAGATTTTGCTGAATAAAGTTATCTCCCCCGAGGAAACCATCGCCGCCATCGAGAAGGTCTCCATGGACGACGTGGCCGACGCCGCCCGCCGCATCCTGACCGGCCCCAAAGCCTATGCCGTCGTGGGCCGGAAGGCGGAGAAGTACTTGCAGTATATGAAAGCATGATCGCCATTCGATTGATTCCGTTCTGTAATGAAAGCGGATACAGCGGGGATTGGCAAATTCCCAGGGCAATCACTTATTGCAATTAAGTTACAAATCCGTTTCAATTTAGAGAACACATGTAAGGGCGGATATCATCCGCCCGCCTTACCGGGCAAAATCATCGACACCAAATTGGCATGAATGAATGATTTACAGGATGCGGGCGGATGATATCCGCCCCTACAATTACATGGTTTTTTATTTCCAGGCCTCACATTATTTCGTAAGCGATTGCCCTGGGCAAATTCCCTATTGACATATTTCCCGGTTTTTCTTACAATAAAATAGCCCTGATATGTCAGGGCCAGGAGTGAACAACAAACGCGCATGTGGACAAAGCGCTGACGACCGCCAGTGGCGGAAATTTCGTCAGCGCTTTGATCAACCGAAACAAGCAATCTCCCCCTGTGGGGAGTTGCGCAGATTGAGGTTGCGGACTGCTCGATCATCCTCGAAAGGGGGTGATGC
Organism: uncultured Eubacteriales bacterium; assembly: GCA_902788445.1. Lineage (GTDB taxonomy): Bacteria > Bacillota > Clostridia > Christensenellales > Aristaeellaceae > RUG563. The sequence goes on along the minus strand of CADAKE010000006.1, from coordinate 2,587 downwards.
GAATGCGTATTACTTTTCATATTGGGAAGTACACGGTGACCATCATGATCAGCGAAACGCATCGCTTAAAGATTAGCGAACGGCGAAACCGTTACGCGGGTCGCCGGGCCCCGAATGGGAGCACGGCGACAATCTCGCCAAAAGAACAACCGCCACTCTGCCAAGTGACGGCTGATTTTGCAGTATTGAACTGCAACCTTTAGCTTTTCCTCGACGAGCAACCGCGTGCGTGGTTCACTCTTCGTCTCTATTATATCCCATTTCTTTATCCCATTTCAATGAAATGTCAAGCACAATTCAACGATTGAAAAGAAACACCCTGCACGCTTCATTGCGTATTGCCTGAAAGCAAAGGAACCAAAGCCATGACCTACGAAGAACTGCTCCGCAGCGTGACGCAGGCGCTGCCGGAAACGGAAGGCAAAATCACCATCGAGCGGGTGCGGTTTTGCAAGAGCGAAAACAAGGCGTACTTCTCCTTTCTCTCCGACGTGCTGATCGGGGAGAAGGGCTTTTTCATCATGAAGAACGCGCTGGGCAAAGCCTTTCCCGGCCTGAGCTTTTCGCTGCGGGTGGCGTCCCCCAGCCTGGCGCGGGAGTTCCTTGCCAACCCGGACAAGTATTCCGCGCCGCTAAACCACTACTTAATCCGCAATTATCCCGCCGCGGCGTCCTGGGAATTTGACATGCGCTGGGCGCCGGGCAACGGGCGCGTGTACCTGGAGATGCCCGACGAATTCTCCATGGGCTATTTAAACAGCAAGAACATCCAGAAGGAACTGGAGGCGGCGATTCACGACGTGTTCCGCCTGGACACGGAGGTCGTTCTGCGCGTGTGCGGGGACGAGGAAAAGCGCCTCCGCGCCCTCCAGCAGGAACGGGCGGAGCAGGATCGCGTGGCAGCCGAGCGGGCCCAGCGGTACGAGGAAATCGCCGCCGCCGCGAAGCAGGAGGAAAAGCCCAAGGAGAAAGACCCGCGCATCAAGGGCCGCGCCATCGGCGACCCGCCCGTGCCCATCCGGGAACTCACCGACGACACCGGCCTGGTGGTCATCCGGGGCAAGGTGCTGTCCTGCGAGGACAAGGAAATCTCCGGCGGCGAAATGGTGCTTCTCTCCTTCCTGGTGACGGACTTTACCTCCACCATCCGCGTGAAGGCGTTCCTGCGCTACCACGCCCGCGCCCGCAAGGACGAGGAGCCCGCGCCCATCACCGACGAGGAGCGCAAAAAGGTGCAGGACGTGGTGAAGGCCATCAAACCCGGCATGGGCATCCTGGTTCGCGGCGACACGCAGTATGACAAATTCTCCCATGAAACGGTGGTGATGGCGCGGGACATTTCCTCCTGCGACCTGCCCCAGCGCATGGACACCGCCGAGGAAAAGCGGATCGAACTGCACCTGCACACCCAGATGAGCAACATGGACGCCGTGTCCTCCGCCACCGCGCTGATTGAGCGCGCGGCGAAGTGGGGCCACGAGGCCGTCGCCGTCACCGACCACGGCGTAGTGCAGGCGTTCCCCGAAGCCTTCGGCGCGGCGAAGAAGTACGGCATCAAGCTGCTGCCCGGCGTGGAAGGGTATCTCACCGATGACGACGCCGTCGTGACCGGGGAGAAGGAATGGCCCATCGACGAGCCCATCATCGTGCTGGATTTTGAAACCACCGGCCTCAACACCGCCAAAGACCGCATCATCGAAATCGGCGCGGTGAAGCTGGCCCACGGCCAGGTGGTGGACAGCTACGGCGAACTGATCGACCCCGGGATGCTGCTGCCGCCCAAGATCACCGAAATCACCCACATCACCGACCAGATGCTGCGGGGCCAGCCCACCATCGCGGAGGCCATGCCCAAGCTGCTGGCCTTTATGGACGGCTGCCCTATCGCCGCCCATAACGCGAAATTCGACTGCGCGGTGCTGGACAGCGAACTCAAGCGCCTGGGCATGGAGTACGACGTGCCCCACCTGGACACGCTGACCCTGGCCCGGAAGCTGTATCCTTCCTTAAAATCCCACCGCCTGGGCAACGTGTGCAAGCATTTAGGTGTGTCCCTCAAGGACGCTCATCGCGCCGTGAACGACGCCGCCGCCACCGCCCAATGCCTGGCCCGGATGATCGACGAGGCCAAGAAGAAAGGCGCGGCCATGCTGAACGACCTGAACAGCGTGTCCACCGGCTACACGCTGGGCAACTCCTGGCATATCATCCTGCTGGCCGCTACCCAGGACGGCATGACCAACCTGAACCATATGATCTCCGAAGCGCACCTGAAATACTTCAAGCGCAAGCCCCACATCCCCCGCGCCGTGCTGCAAAAGTACCGGGAGGGCGTGATTGTGGGCAGCGCGTGCGAGGCGGGCGAACTCTACTCCGCCATGGTGGACGGCGCGACGGACGACAAGCTGGCCAAGATCGCAAGGTTTTACGACTATCTGGAGATTCAGCCCATCGGCAACAATGAATTCCTGCTCCGAGAAGGGCGGGTATCCAGCGAGGAAGATTTGCGGGAGTATAACCGCCGCATCGTGCGCCTCGGCGAACGGCTGGGCATTCCCGTCTGCGCCACGGGCGACGTGCACTTCCT
>CADAKE010000005.1 GCA_902788445.1 uncultured Eubacteriales bacterium | reverse complement strand
GGGCAAGAGGTCCAGGAGGTGAAACCTCCTGGTGCAGGTGCACGAGGGCCGCACAGGCCCTCGCCTCGTGCTTTTTTAGCCTTGACAACACGACACGTAGAACGCGAATAGTATAAAACCCGTCATGCGTCAATTGATTATCAATATCAGGAAACAATCGGGGTGCCTTGATTGAATACTTTATTTGCAAAGACCCTGCGGAAGCTGAGGGAAGAAAAGGGGCTTACGCAGAAGGAACTGGGCCAGCGGCTTTTTGTCACCCATTCCACCATCGCCCGCTGGGAAAACGCCACCAGGCTTCCGGACGCAACCATGATTCCGCGAATCGCCAAGTGTCTCGAGGTGGAAGCCCAGGAGCTGTTTCAGCTCGCGGCGCAGAGCGAAGAAAGCCCCAACGTGATTATCGTGGACGACAGCAAGATCATTCTCACAGACGGCCTGCTCATTCTGGAAGAGACGATGCCAAAGGCCACGGTGATCGGCTTTACCCGGCCCTCGGAAGCCATCGAATACGCGCGGGCAAATCCGGTGGCGCTGGCCTTCCTGGATATCGAGCTGGGGAACACGAGCGGCCTTGACCTGTGCCGCACATTGCTTCAAATCAATCCCCACGCCAACGTGGTGTTCCTGACCTCGTATGTCGGGTATTCCTTTGACGCCTGGAGCACAGGCGCCTGCGGCTTTCTGCTCAAGCCGATCACAAAGGAAGCGGTGCTCGAGCAAATGCGGCTGCTGCGCTATCCCATTTCAAACTGGGGAGGCGATCAGGAATGACCGGATGGCTGGCGCTGCCTAATTTCGTGCTGACCGTCGCCGCGCTGCTGCTGATGGCGCTGGGGCTGCTGCTGGCGCTGCTGAGCCCCGGCCTGGAAAAGTGGAACAGGCGGTTCTTCGCCGTGCTGTTTTCCCTGATGGTGCTGTGCGTGGCGGTGGGACTGGCCGAAGAATTGTTCAGCCTGTCCCCGGAGCGGGTGGCGATGACCAAATTCACCCTGTTCGCGGAATCGCTCATTGCCTCGATCCTTCCGCTCCTGCTGACGGTGTATTTGCTTCATTGCTGCGGCGAGCTCCACCGGAAAAGCGGGCTGCTGTACGCCATGGTCGGGCTGTGGCTGGTGTATTTCGCGCTGCTGACCGTGACGCAGTTTACCACCTTCATCTATTACTTCACACCGGACAACCGGTATTTCCGCGGGCCGTGGTATCCGGTGCTGCTGGCGCCGCCGGTGGCAATGATGGCGGTGAATCTTTGCGCGCTGCTGATCAGGCGGAAAAAGCTGACCCGCAGGCAGTTTGCCGCCCAGCTCATTTACGTCGCCGTACCCATGGCCGCGATGATCGTCCAGATGTTCTTCTATGGGCTGTATATCATCGGCCTGGGTATGGCGGTCGCTTCGCTGTTCATGTTCCTGTTCATCCTCACGGACAGCATCGACCAGTCCATCCGCCAGCAGGAGGAGATTGCCCGGCAGCAGCGGGAAATCGCCCGGAACCAGCAGGAGATCGCCAACCAGCGGGCCAGCATCATGGTGCTGCAAATGCGGCCCCACCTCATCTACAACACCCTGACGAGCATCTACTGCCTCTGTAAACAGAATCCGGATCTGGCCCAGAAGGTCATTATGGATTTTACCACTTACCTGCGCAAGAACTTCACCGCCGTCGCAAGCGACAAGCCCATTCCTTTTACCGCGGAGCTGGAGCACACCCGGGCCTATCTGGCCGTGGAGCAGGCCCAATACGAGGACAGGCTGTTTGTGGATTACGACACGCCGCACACCATGTTCCGCGTGCCGCCGCTGACCTTGCAGCCCATCGTGGAAAACGCGGTCAAGCACGGCATGAACCCGGACTCCGACCCGCTGCGTATTTCCATCCGGACGCGGAAAACGAAGGACGGAAGCGAGATTGCCGTCACGGACGACGGCTGCGGCTTCCACCTCGCCGACGGCAGCGAGACCCATATCGCGCTGAAAAACATCCAGCAAAGGCTTGAACTGATGTGCGGCGGCAGCCTGGCCATCGCGCCCAACGACGGCGGCGGAACGGTGGTGACGGTGACGATTCCCGACAGAACAATAAAATAAATACCTGATCGAAATGAATAAAGAAGTTACATGGTTAAGCAGAGCATGGACAGAGGGACCTATGAATACAGAGACGGAAAGAATATTTTTACCATGGAAAAGATTCTGTGCTGAACGGATGGGTGTCAAAAGCCACCGCAGGGAGCATTTCCGGCGTACATAGAAAGGGCTTGACATTTAGAAATATCTTCTTGATGTTTCAACAGAAAACGAGTATAGTATCTTTGAAACCATACGCGCCAAAAATGACGATTCGCTGCAAAAAATTGGCAAATAACGCCATACAAGGAGGATGAATAGAATGACAGCAACCGGCAACACGTTTTTCTTCCCATGGGAAGTCAGCCTGATGGAATGGCTTCAGGCCCACATTGGCAGTACGGGAATTTCGATCATTTCGCTTTTTTCCATGTTTGGAGAAGAATTGCTGCTCATCCTGATCGTGGGCTTCGTGTACTGGAGCTATGACAAGAAGCTGGGCAGGACGATAGGCCTGAGCGCCATCATGGGCCTTTCCTGGAACACGATGGCGAAGAACGTCGCCCTGCGCCGCAGGCCGTACTTTGACCATGAGAACATCAAGATCCTGCGGGTCGTGGAGCCGGAGGCGGACATTTACGACATCGCCGCCCAGGGCTATTCCTTCCCCAGCGGCCATTCCACCAACGCCGCTTCCGTGTTCTGCTCGCTGGCCTCCGGCATTCGCAAACGGTGGACGACAGCGGCGGCCATTCTGCTTCCTTTGCTCACCGGGTTTTCCCGGTTCGTGGTGGGCGCGCACTATCCCACGGACGTGCTGGCGGGCTGGCTGCTGGGCGTGATCAGCGTGATGGTGGTTCAGCTGCTGCAAAAAAAGGTGAAAAACACGCTCTGCCTGTACGGCATCCTGCTGGTTCTCACGGTTCCCGGCTTTTTCTACTGCAAGACCGCGGATTATTTTACCGCTATGGGCCTGCTGATCGGTTTCATGGGGGGCACGCTGCTGGAGGATTATTGCGTGCGCTTTGAGAAAACGCGCAAACCCCTCTGGATGGCTCTCCGCGTGCTGGGCGGGCTGGCAATCTATCTGGTGCTGAGCACCCTGCTCAAGCTGCCCTTCTCCAAGGAATTCCTGTCCAGCGGCACCACCGCCGCGCTGCTGGTGCGCTGCGCGCGGTACGCCATTATCGCCTTTGTGGAGTTCGGCGTATATCCCATGCTGTTCAAATTTGAAAAAAAGAACGGTTGAAGCTCCAAAGATGAACGGAAGATTCAAGAATTAATCGGAGATTTTTTGACGTCGCGGCCACGGCCATCGGCGGTGCTTTCTCCGTGGGGACGATCCTCTGCGCCGTGTGTTGTGTTTCGGCCTGAGTAAACCCAAAAGCCTTCCCCTTGAGGGGAATGTCGTCAACTTAAGACGAACAATTTCGATTCAGAGACTTTATACAAGTCAACTAAATGTCATCCTGAGCGGAGTGGAGCGAGAGCGGAACGGAGTCGAAGGACCTAAGAGAAGCATATTCAGCCAAGCAACTTTATGCCCCGATTTCAGGTCCCAGGTCCCAGGTCCCTCGACTCCGTTCCGCTGGCGCTCCACTCCGCTCGGGATGACAAAGATCGCGTCCCGCTCACCTTCGCTCGGGATGACATTGTAGGGTGTTGATTGAAATGTTTCTGAGTCGATTGCTTTGGTATTTTCTCTTAAGTTGACGACATTGCCTTCAAGGGGAAGCCTTTTGGAATGGTTCCCCCATTACTATTTTCTAAGTAAATACTGATTTATTCATCACAGGTAGATATTATACAAATTGATTGTAGGGGCGGATATGATCCGCCCGCTTTGTAAAATTGCGTCAAGGCATGGGAATGCAAAGAACGTAAAGAATTGCTGAACGGGCGGATGATATCCGCCCCTACACAGCATGATTCCAACAAACGTATAAAGATTTACATAATTAAATTGATTAGTATCTACTTAGAAAAATATAGCTGGATCAAAAGACGGAAGTCCGGCTTGTATTTTTGAAAACATAATATAACTCCTCTCTCCTAACTCCTATCTGCGTTAAAGTGTCCCTAAGATAGCCACCGAACAATTCCCTCGTCTAAACACAAGCAAAAAGAGGCTGCCTCTTACGCCCGGTTTCATCCGGCGTTTTGAGGCAGCCCCGAACCTTATCAATGATTCTTTGCGCGTTTATTTTACTTCTGCGGCGCGGTCAGAGCCAGCAGGTTCGAAATCTCATCGGGAATGGCGTTCACGATATTTTGAATCAGGCCGCTCAGACCATTGTTGATCAGATCCACCATCAGGAGAGCGCCGGTCTTGCTGACCTTGCCGCCTTCGGTTTCCTGCAGCATTTCTTCCACGGAAACGACGGTCTTGTCGTCGCCATACAGGGGCAGGTTCAGTTCGCCGCCCGGGGTAACGGCGTCAAACGCGACCATCACGGGGGTGTCGGGGTCCATGCAGTACAGGCCGGTGTTGACCAGAACGGTGCCGTCGTCGAGCAGGTCGGCGTTGCCGTCTACGGCATAATAACCGTCGTCATCCGTGAGGGTGTATTTGAAATTCGCGGCGTTTTCGTCGACGAGAGCGGCGGTGAAGGAAGCAAAGGTTCTGTTGGTGGGCATGGTCAGCCACACGAGGCAGTCCACGTCAGAAACGTAGATGGTGACTTTGTCCACGTCTTCTTCCGTCGTGCCGTCCTTATAGGCTTTCAGCTCGACGAGTTGGGGAACGGGAGCGGCTGCGCCGTTCGCATCCACGATGGAATAGACCGTGCCCTGGAAGGTGGCGCCGTCTTCCACTTTCAGCGTTTCAGCGGAAACTTCGCTGGGCAGGGTGATCTTGACGCCCAGGCTGTTGAAAGCGGAGAGCAGGGCGGGCACATTTTCATCCTGGAGCTTTTTGTTGATCAGATTGCCGGCCGCGTTGACCGCCTTCTGAACATCCACTTCAAAGGTCTGCTTCGCGTTGAAAGTGACGCCCTTTTCCTCAAAGGTATACTCGACGGCTTCTACGTCGCTGAGGGTGACGGAGGACAGGAATTCGGCAACAAATTCCAGGGAGTAAGCGGCGTAGTTCTTATCCAGGGCGGCAAAGTTCACGCCTTCAAAGGCTTTGACAATTTTTTCAAGGACTTCCTGGAGCTTATCCGCGTCCTTTTCAAGAACTGCCTGGAGCTTTTCCAGATTGTTCATGGCCGCTTCCATCAGCTTTTCAACGATGCTGACGATGGTTTCCTTGGACACGGTGAGGGTGTAGCTGGGCAGCAGGCTGGTAGACATCGTGACTTTATCGCCGTCAGCGGCCAGAACATAGTCGGCGATGGTGGAGCCCTTCAGGAACAGCTCGCCCTGGCTGCCGTTTGCAGTCGTGACGGTTTTGGTGCTGGCGCTGCTGATCACCGCCAGGATGGCGGAAAGCGCCTCCTGATCCTTTTCGGGCATACCGGCTTTCCTGGCCAGTTCCGTAATGGCTTCCACGTTTATCGAATAGCCTTGGCCGCGGGTCACGGACGGGTTGGACCCATAGATGCCCGTTTGTTCCGCCAGCGCTCCGACGCAGGACAGGCACATGACCAGTGCCAGCAGGATTGCAAGTACTTTTTTCATCACAAGTACTCCTTTCATTTTTTCCGATGATTCACCGGAATTTGGGTCAAACGCGTTTTTTCGCGCAGGACTTTCATCAGTTGGATACATTCCTATACCGCGTCTATTTTACCATCAATTCAGCCGTTTCTCAATGCGGGGGAGTTTGACAGTTTGTCAAGTCCAAAATACATTTTTAAAACAATGCGCGTGTGTTCGGGCAATAGGAGTTGAAGGACGCTTTAAGTAACAAAGGGATTAGGGTACCGGCCAGCTTTGTCATCCCGAGCGAAGCCGAGCCAGAGGCGAGGCGAAGTCGAGGGACCTGAGAGAAAGGTTCACCTCTGGCTCACCTTCGCTCGGGATGACAACCTGGTTCTCCTAATCCCTATTCCCTAATCCCTAATCCCTCGTTTCTGACTTAAAGTGCCCTTCAAGTAAACGACTGAACAACTGCAATCTTACAATCATTTATCATCTGAAAACAAGAGGACTTTCCAGATTGTCAAATCCAATTTGTTCATTTCTATTGCTTTTTTGGCCGCGCGGGTTTATCTTTATCATGGGTGACTGCTCAGTTATGCGTGGCTTGATGGGCGCTTTAAACAATGTGGAGTTTGGAGAGTGGCGTGTGGAGTTCACTTTTGATAAACATGTACAGTGTGTCAATAAGCGATGCGTGAAGCTGAACAATAATACAACTCCACACGCCGCGCCCGTTCAATATGCGAATGCATGAATCTCAGGCAACCCAGTTATTTAGGAAACGGGCGGATAATATCCGCCCCTACGGTTGGATGGTATTGTTGCTTAAAGTGCCCCTTCACTCATTTCGACTGAACAGATACCCTTAAGGTTTCCTTGAACATACGGCTGAACAAATACGATCATGGCATGGAAAAGGGGGAGAGGTATCGAAAGTGAATACTTTATTCGCGAAAACCCTGCGGAAGCTGCGGGAGGGGAATGGGCTTACGCAGAAAGAGTTCGGGCAGAGGTTATTTGTCAACCATTCCACGGTCGCCCGTTGGGAAAACGCCAGCCGCCTGCCGGACGCCACAATGATTCCCCGCATCGCCAAATGTCTCGGGGTAGAAGCCCAGGATTTGTTCCAGCTCGCGGCCCAGAGCGAGGAAAGCCCCAACGTGATCATCGTGGACGACAGCAAGGTGATCCTTTCCGACGGCCTGGCCGTGCTGGGGGAGGTTCTGCCAAACGCCACGATCACGGGCTTTATCTGGCCGCTGGAAGCAATCGAATACGCAAAGGCGAACCGGGTCGCGCTGGCGATTCTGGACATTGAACTGGGCACGGCCAGCGGGCTGGACCTTTGCCGCACGCTGCTTCAAATCAATCCCCGCACAAATATCTTGTTCCTGACCGCCTACGTTGACTACGCCTTAGACGCCTGGAACACCGAGGCCAGCGGCTTCATCCTCAAGCCCCTGACCCCGGAAAGCGTAAGGAAACAGCTGAAAAAGCTGCGCTACCCATTTTCATCGGGGGGAGGTACTGACGCTTGACTGACTGGAGCCCCATTTTCTACTTTTCCATCATCAGCTCGGCCCTGATGCTGAGCCTGCTGGGGCTGTGGTTCGCCGCCACCATGCCCGGCATCGGCCGCTGGAACAAGCGTTTCTTCGTGGACTTTTTTATCGCTCTGCTGCTGTGCTGCGTTTCCGGCCTCGCCGATACGATCTTATCGAATTTTTATATTACAAGTACGGTCCTGTATAGTTGCGTCGTATTTCTGGAATGCCTCATCCTCTCGCTGCCGCTGCTGATGCAGACGGTTTATCTGCTGCACAGCAGCGGGGAAAGCATACGCTCAAACTGGCTCTTCCGCACCGTGTTCGGCCTGTGGGCGGCTTATTGCGTCCTGCTTGCCGTCGTCTCGTACAGAACCGTTTTTACCTTTCAGCCGATGGACAACCAGTATTACCGTATGCCCCAGTATTCGCTGATGCTGCTGGCGCTGGTGGCGATTCAGGCGCTCAATTTCGCGGCCACGATACGGTACCGGGCGCGGCTGACCCATAAGGTATTCCTCGGCTTTTCCTTCGCCCTGCTGCCCATGACGGTCGGGCTGATTTTACAAATGTTTATTGACGTCTTTCCGCTGATCGACATCGCGTACATCATCTCCGCCCTGGTCATGTACAGCTTCGCCCTGTCCGACCAGGTGGAGCAGGACCTGCGCCGCCAGCGGGAGATCGCCAACCAGCGGGCCAGCATCATGGTGCTGCAAATGCGGCCCCACTTCATCTACAACACCATGACGAGCGTCTATTGCCTCTGCAAACAGAATCCCGATCAGGCCCAGAAGGTCATTCTGGATTTTACCACCTACCTGCGCAAGAACTTTACCGCCATCGCCAGCGAAACGCCCATCCCCTTTTCCGCGGAATTGGAGCACACCCGCGCCTACCTCGCCGTGGAACAGGCCCAATATGAGGAAAGCCTGTTTGTGGATTACGACACGCCGCACACCATGTTCCGCGTGCCGCCGCTGACCTTGCAGCCCATCGTGGAAAATGCCGTCAAGCACGGCAGGGACCCGTATGCCGGGCCGTTCCACATTTCCATCCGGACGCGGAAAACGGAATCCGCCAGCGAGATTATCGTGGCGGACGATGGCGTCGGTTTCCAGCCCGCCGACGGCAGCGAACCCCATCTGGCCCTCAAAAACATTCAGGAGAGGCTTGAAATGATGTGCGGCGGCAGCCTGGCCATCGCATCCAACGACGGCGGCGGCACCGTGGTGACGGTGACCATCCCGGACGGCAGGGCGAACGGATGAATGAACAATTTGTTACGAACAAAAATAACGCAAACCAAAGCCATCCCCTCCGGGGCAATGCGGTCAACTTATGATGAAACGTAACTGGTCAGTCTTGCCGGGTTCATCAGACCAGCCGGTCAATTGATTGTAGGGGCGGATATCATCCGCCCGCCCGCAACTTGGTGGGTGTCGTTTATTCCTATCCGTCTGAGTTTGCCTGATTACGGGCGGATGATATCCGCCCCTACATCCGATAACCAAACAAATCGTGGGATAACCAGCGCGGCTGAATCGTTACGGTAAACAATACCAACCAGGAGACTTACTTGCCGGGTTCATCAGACCAGTCGGTCAATCAATGGTAGGGGCGGATATCATCCGCCCGCACATCCGATCACCCAAAATCCCGACCGAAGAATGTCATCCCGAGCGGAGCGCAGCGGAGGGACCTGAGAGAAGCGCATATAACCCGTGAAAACGGGCATCCTGTGAGCAGACCCAATAAGGAGGAATCTGCCATGATCGAACAGGATACCGTGCGGCTGCTGCGCGAATGCGACGCGGGCGCGAAGATGGGTGTGGATTCATTAAACGACGTGATCGGAAGGGTGAAGGACGGCGGCTTCCACAAGGCGCTTGAAGCGTCCCGGGAAGCGCACGAAGCCATGTCCGGCGAAATCCGCGGCGAACTGGAACGTTACCGGGACGAAGGAAAGGACCCCGCGCCGATGGCCTCGGCCATGAGCTGGCTGAAAACCCACGCCGAGATGGCGATGGACAGCTCCGACGCCGTGATCGCCGACCTGATGACCGACGGGTGCAACATGGGCGTCAAGTCCCTGAGCAAATACCTGAACCAGTACGAGGCCGCGGATGAAAAATCCAAGGACCTCGCCAAGCGCCTCATCGCCGAGGAAGAACAGCTCGCCCAGCGCATCCGGGCGTATCTGTAAAAAAGTTTTAAGACGAACAAGCAATACCATTCTGTTCCCTGCCCGCCGGAATCATCGGCGGGTGTTTTTTACGCAGACGGAGAAAGGAACGGACGGCGCTTGTTTATCCATCCCGGTCCCGCGGGCATACCCGTTCCTTCCGGGCATATGCTGAAACCGGAGGTGAAAGGTATGCTGTCCTTTCTTTTTTGGCTGTTCCACGACGCGCTGTTCTTCTTTGGCATCGTCACGGGCCGGGGGAGCTTTCCCCGTCCGCTGTCCCGGGAGGAGGAAAGAAAAGCCCTCAGCGCCATGCGGGCCGGGGACGCGGAGGCCCGGCAAAAGCTGATCGAACACAACCTGCGCCTGGTGTCCCACATCGCCCGCAAATACACCGTGCCCGGCTTCACATCGGAGGACCTGGTGTCCGTCGGCGCGCTGGGGCTGGTGAAGGCGGTGGACACCTTCAAGCCCGAATCCGGCACCCAGCTTTCCTCTTACGCCGCCCGGTGCATTGAAAATGAGATCCTGATGCTGCTGCGTTCGTCGAAAAAGCGCAGGGGAGACGTGAGCCTGTCCGACCCGGTGGGCACGGACGGGGAGGGGAACGACATTTCCTTCATGGACATCCTGGGCACCGACGCGGGGTTTGTGGAGGATGAGGCCGTCCGCCGCGTGATGCTGCGCCGGGCGCTGAACGCGGTGAAAACCCTGCCCAAGAAGGAACGCCTGGTGATCGAAATGCGCTACGGCCTGCTGGACGGCGTCATGCACCCCCAGCATGAAGCCGCCGCCGCGCTGGGCATATCCAGGAGCTACGTCTCCCGCATTGAAAAGCACGCGCTGGAACTGCTGCGGGAGAGCATGGAGCAGGCGTAAGCGAAGCGCGCGGAGGGTCATGCTTTGGCGGCGAACAGCGCCCGGGCCCGTTCCATCTGAACCTTCGCGTTATCCTTTCGGATGTTGCGGTTGTTGATTTTGAGGGGCACGCAGCGCTCCAGCACGCGGTCATAGATACGGGCGTGGGCCAGGTCGGCGGGGTTTTTCAGTTCGGAGAGGGTCAGGTTGGTGGTCACGATCAGAGGCTGGCCGCTGCGATAGCGGCTGTCAACCACGTTGAACACCTGCTCCAGGGCAAACTCGGAATTGCGCTCGATGCCCAGGTCGTCCAGGATCAGCAGCGGGTACTCGTTCATCTCGTCGATGAAGCGGTTGCGTTCCTCGCTTCGCAGGTCGGTCAGCGTGTTCAGGATGCGGGCGAAATTGGTCATCAGCACCGGCACGCCCCGCTCGATCAGCGCGTTGGCGATGCACCCGGCGAAGAAGGTTTTGCCCGTGCCCACGTCGCCCCAGAGCAGCAGGCCCGTGTTGCTTTCCAGCATTTCCTCCCAGCGCTCCACGTAGGCGCGGGCCCTGTCCATTTCGGGGTTAAAGCCCTTGTCGTTTTCAAAGGTGCAGTCCTGGAGCGCCTTGTCCTGCAAGCCGACGGATTTGAGCCGGGACACGCGGTTCCTCTCTCTCCGATTGTTTTCACCGCCGGGCTTCCCGCGGCATAGGATACAGCAGACTGTTGAAAGAAAGGTGGCGGGAAGGACGATGGAACGCGATGTGAGGGCGTCGGCCCTGAAAACGGAGGAAGCGGCGATGCTGCCCGCGCTGCCCCGGCGCGGCATGGCCGGGGGCCTGGCGCTGAGAGACGCCCTGCAAAAATCGGCGGCGATGGCGGAAAAGCAGATCGGGAAGCTCGTGAACACGGAGAGGCTGGGGGAGACGCCGGGGCCGTCCGCCGCCGCGCCCGTTTCGCCGCCCGCGGCACGCCCCGCTTCCCGCGCCGCTCTCTATCACGCGCTGGGGAGGGGAAGATAAAAAAAGCGGAGCGCGGGCCTGGAAGGCTTCGCGCTCCGTGAGGGGGGCTTGTTCGTCAGGGAGTAGGGATTAGGGAATAGGCAATAGGCATTAGGCAATAGGCATTAGGTAGGAGATAGGAGAGTGCAGAGTTCAGAGTGCAGAGTGCAGAGAAACAACCGACCAAAAGCCGGCTTTCCCTGGCAGGGCAATGTCGTCAATTTAAGAAAACAATTTCCAATATGAACCAAGTAACATTTCTCAACCATCCCCCATTGTCATCCCGAGCGAAGCCTTGTCATCCTGAGCGGAGCGCAGCGGAGTCGAAGGACCTGGCGAGGCGAAGTCGAGGGACCTGTGAGTAACGCCGTCAATTAAGCAACATATTATTTCAGCTTTCAGGTCCCTCCACTGCGCTGCGGCTCTCGCCTCCGCTTCGGTCGGGATGACAGCGTTCATTGGTCACTTTAAGTCTCTTGGTTGCTATCGTTTCTCCTTAAGTTGATGACATTGTCTGCGAGGGGAAGGATTTTGGCCGTCATTCTCATACAACATCTTAGAAGTAAAGCAGTATTAAATCACGAAGGGCGGAGTAGGAACGGGAGTGGAGAGTGGAGTGTGGAGAGTGTAGTGTGAAGTTATATTTTAGATGGTACAAAGCTGTACTGTTCTCATACATTTGTGGAAATCATGAATTGAACTCCACACTCTACGCTCCACACTGATTTAACGCCTCCAATCAGCGGCCTATATAATTGGAAGAAAAACCGCTGGTTTTATCTGGCGAACAGCTGTGTTACATAGACGTAGCCGTTTTCGTCGTAGACCACGCCGAGGCCGACCTTGCTCCACTGGCTGCCCAGGATGTTCCGGCGGTGGCCGTCGCTGCTCATGAAAGCGGCTTCGGCCTTTTCCACGTTGCCGTGGTGGGCGATGTTTTCGCCCACGCCCTGGTAGTCGTAATGGAAGGTGTCCAGCATTTGGGACGCGGTGCCATAGGTTGGCGATTCATGGGCAAAATAGTGGTTGCTGTTCATGTCGCTGGATTTCAGCTCCGCGAGGCGCGAAAGCTCCGGATCGAGGGTCAGCGGCGGCAGCCCGTTCCGCGCCCGGTCCTCATTCAGCAAATTCAGCAGTTTTTGCTCTTGCATAGTGGAATCAAATGTAGTATAATCACCCGTGCTTACGGTAGGCTGTGCCGTGGGCAGGGCCGCGGTCCGCCGCGTCGGAGCGGCTGTGGCCGCGGGCTGATACGCGATGGTCCCGCAGGACGACGGCTGCTGAACGCTGACAGGCACGGCGGTGCAATACGCAACGGGCACGGCGGTGCAATACGCGACGGGCACGGCGGTGCAATACGCGACGGGACAGGCCGTGCTGTATGCCGCGGGACGGGCGGTCGGGGCGGGAACGCGCCGCTCCGTCTGGAACGCCAAAGAATCTGCGGCGGAAACGGGCGCGCGCCGCGGCGTCTGGAACACGGAAGGCTCAGCGGTCGGAGCGGGCGCGGGCTGCGCCGTCCAGAACACGGCGGGATCAATGGTCGGAACGGGCGCGGGCTGAGTCGTCCAATACACGGTGGACTCATACGTGACGTGGGTTTCCGCGCTGGACGCCGCTTCCTGGGCGAGCTGGCTCATGGTCTTTTGCACGAGCTGGCTCAGCTCGTCGGACGGGGGGCACGACTGGCTCCCGGTCTGCGGGGCGCTGCCGTCCAGGCAGCTTGATTCCGAATAATACGTGAGCGTGTACGTGGCGCCGCTGCCGTCGGTCCAGGATTTGGAAACGGGAGCGCCGGTGTTCTGCGCGTCCTGGAGGGTGGAAAGCAGCGCTCCCAGGTCGATGGTCTCCAGGGAATCGAAAGTAATGGAAACGATCTCCTCCGTGTAGGTTCCTTCAGCCAGGCCGGTTGCGGCGAAAAGGGAAATAAAAAGGGTGCTGATGAAGAAGAAAAGAAAAAACCGTTTCATTCTTTGGTATCCTCCTTGTTGATTTCACAGGGATCGTAACCGGCCGGCCGTATGCAGAAGGAGCGGGGGTCCAAGTCCCTCGGTTCCAGGTTCCGGGATCATTCGTCCCGCGTCGTGAAAACAAAACGAATGGCCCGGAGCTTCAAGCTCTCCTGGCCGCGGCTGGGCAGTTACTTGCGGTCAACATGTTCACCATTGACATAATAATACAAAACCGTTAATATTTCAAGTAGATGGTTACATTTTGGTTACGGGAATATTTGGTAAAAATTACAGTTGGAGGGAATCACCTATGCGTCTGATCAAGTGCCCGCGCTGCGAACTGAACTACATCACCCCCGAGGAAGGCTTCTGCAAAATCTGCAAACGCGAAATGAAGGGCGAGCCGCAGCAGGAGGAAATCGAGCTGTGCACGGTGTGCAACGAGCATCCCGCGCTGCCGGGGAAGGACGTGTGCCTTTTCTGCCTGAAGGAAATGAGCGAGAACCAGGACCGCGATAACGAGGAAAGCGAAAACCCCGTGGACGAGAGCGCCCTGAGCGGCATCGACCCCGTGAGCGCGATGGACGAAATCATTCCCGACATCCCCGAGGACATTCACGACCGGGAATACACCGAACTGGAAAACGAAATGTCCCTGGAGGAGCTGGAAGAGGAAGAATCTGAGGACGAAGACGAGGAAGACGAGGAATAAGTGGTCATCTACGCGATTGGCGATCTGCACCTGCCGGGCGGCGACGATAAGCCGATGAACGTGTTCGGCGAGCATTGGGAAGGACATTTTGAACGCATCTGCGCGGACTGGACGGCCCGGGTGTGGGAGGAGGACGTGGTGCTCATCCCCGGCGACATCAGCTGGGCGATGCAGATGAAAGACGCTCTGCCGGACCTTCAGGCGATCGGCCGGCTGCCGGGGAAAAAAATCCTGCTGCGCGGCAACCATGATTATTGGTGGAGCAGCATTACCCGCCTGCGGGACGCGCTGCCGGACGGGATGTTTGCCATCCAGAACGACGCCATGCGCCTGGGCGATACGGCCTTCTGCGGCACCCGGGGCTGGACGCTGCCCGGAAACGGCACGGCGGCGGAGGATGAGAAAATCTACCGCCGGGAATTGCAGCGGATGGAAATGTCCCTGGAGGGGGCGATGAAGCTCCGGGCCGACCGGCTGGTCGTGATGTGCCATTACCCGCCGCTGGGCGAGGGCGGCGCGGAAACCCCCATGTCTGAGCTGCTGCGGCGGTTCCCGGTGGACGACGTGGTGTATGGGCACCTGCACGGCGCTTCCCTGCGCACGGCGGTGAACGGCACGGTGGGGGAGATCCGTTGGCGCTGCGTGTCCTGCGATGGATTGAAGTTCCAATTGTACCGGCTCCCGGAGGGGAAAGTGGAGCGCGGTCCCATTTCCGAAACTGAATAAGGGGTTTTTGCCCTGTGAAAACGGCTGTTCTCAGCCGTTTTTTTGTTTTTGGTGATGCTCCGTCCCGTTTTGTGGAGATGGGGAGATAATGGGAAAAACTGGATATTATATGAACTTTTTGTTACGGACGCCCCAAAAGGCCGACATAAAAAATCAACAAAAGTTTAGATGTTTTGAACATATAATCGCAGAAAAAACAGTGCAAAACCTCGAAATTTTTGAAAACAGGAAAGCATGTTCCCTTGAAAAGAGCGGAAGATTATGTCGGAAAAATCAGGATATGACAAAAAGAATACAGAATTGTGACAAAACTGTTTCCCAAAGAGAAAAACCGGATTTGGAAGTTGGCTTGACAAAGCGGCAAAAAGTGCCTAAAATTGGTGATGAGTTCACGAAAGTGGAGAATATGTGGCGGTTAAGGGGGTGAACCCATGGCTGATGAACAATCCATGCGCGCAAAAGCCGACGCGGAAAGCGCGGAAGCGCCTGGGCGGAAAGCCATGGAGAGCGCCGATTCCCGCGATCTTCCGCCGTCTCCACCGCCGTTTTTGGGCTTCACCGGCTCCTTTCCCCACAGCATCGACGCCAAAGGCCGCATGATCATCCCCGCCTCCTTCCGGGACGCGCTGGGCAACCGGTTCGCCGTCGCCCCGTCGCCGGATTTCCAGGCCGTGGCGCTGTACCCGATCAAGGATTGGATCAGCCGCCGGGACGAACTGGTGGCGCTGACCCGGAGGAAGCCCGTCGCCCAGCCGCTGCTGGATCAGTTCACCCGCTACAGCTACACCGACTGCGAGGCCGACGCCCAGGGCAGATTGCTGCTGCCCCAGCGCATCCGCGCCTGGCGGCTCGGCGACGTGCGGGACGTGGAAGTGGCTGGCGCGTTTGACCATATCAAAATCATCTCCGCCGCCAAGGGACAGGATCAGGATCGCTCCTTCGACGAAAAGTATCCCGATCCGCTGGCGTTCCTCACCGCGCTGCAGGAGGAATAAACGGTTTCACGAAAGGCTTTGGCTTGAGGGCAATGCTGTTAATTTAAGGACAAACAATTTCAACCAAGTAACTTTTTATACGTAATAGTAACTGTGTCATCCTTCGACTCCGTTCCGCTCTCGCTCCACTCCGCTCAGGATGACAATGGAGGTTGGTTGATAAATTAGCAGCTTGGTTGATTCTGTTCGTGTTTATTGCTTTTTTTCCTTAAGTTGACGACATTGCCCTTGAGGGGCCCAAAGCGCCCGGAAAATGATCCGGTGGATCATTTTCAGCGGAGGGCGGGCGGCAGCCCCGGAAGGTGGCCTGCGCGGAAGTAACTGCAACGAAGAAATCAAGCGGTTCGCGCAGGTCGGATGAGGTGATTTGCTGGACTTCGTACAAGCGACTTGGTTGATCGCAAACATCACCTCAGAACGCTTCGCTACGCCTTCGGCCGCAGTCAGGCGCGAATTGACTTGGTTTCTCTTTCATACTTGGTTCCGCGCCTGACAGCTTCCCCTCAAGGGGAAGCCTTTTGGACAGTTGCTTCTATATAAAATATGCCGGGCATCGGTTTTCAATCCAGGTTCTAAAATCCATCCAAGGGGGATACAATGATGCATAAGGGCAAGAATGGACAGTATGTGACGGCCGGGCTGCAGGCCGCGCCGGACGTTCGCCTGAACGTGCGCAGCAACGTGCGCCTGCCGGATTCGGAGGCCGGGTCGTCCTGGTACGAAGAAGGGCCCAAGCCATTCTATGCCGCCCAGGTCGCCGCGCGAAGGCGCGGGCCCGCCACCGTTCCGCTGAACTCGGCGCTGCTGGCGCTGTGCGCGCTGTTTGTGGTGTTCGGCATCCTGGCGCTGAGCCGCACCGTCCATAAGGCCGCGATCACGAAGAACATTTCCGCCATGAATCAGAGCATCCAGGAAACGGAGCGCATGAACAGCGACCTGGCCCTTCAGGTGGCGCAGGCGCGGGACCTGGCGCGCATCGGCTACGACGCGGTGAACCGCCTGCAAATGATCGACGCCGTGAAGGCGGACCGGGTGGCCGTCCACGCGCCGAATACGCGGCCCTATGGGGAAACCGCCGACGGACAGACGGATGAAACCGCCGTGCCGGGCGGCCTGCTTACCGGCAGCCGCTGAAAGCAGCCATCCGCCCTGGGGAAAGGAAAACGATGCGAGCAGGACTTGTGACCCGGAAACGGTTACTGATGATGCTCCTGGCGCTGACGGCGCTGTTCGCGCTGGTCGGGATACGGATCGGACACCTGACGATCACCCAGAGCGAGGCGCTCACCGCCCGCGGCGTGCGGCAATGGACGCGGGAGGGCGTGGTGACGGCCCAGAGGGGAAGCATCGAGGATACCAACGGCGACACGCTGGCCCTGTCCGCCACGGCGTATATCGTGACGGCCAATCCCCAGCTGGTGAAGGATGAAAAAGCGTTTGCCCAGGCGCTCGCCCCGCTGCTGAACGCCGACGCGGAAGCGATGGAAACGCGCCTGAAAAATAAAAAACTGGCCTCCGTGATCTTAAAGCGGCAGGTCGACAGAGACACAGTAGATACCATACGTTCCCTGCGGACAGAAAATTTAGAAATGAATGCTCTGCTGCGGGGAATTTCATTTGACGAAGACACCAAAAGGGTGTATCCTAAGGGAGAGCTTTTATCCCAGGTTTTGGGCCTGACCAACGTGGATTCCGTGGGCCAGAGCGGGCTGGAAAGCTGGTACGAAACGCTGCTGCGCGGCAAAGCCGGGTCGCTTCGCACCGAGGTGGACGCCCGGTCGCGCCTGCTTCCCGACGGCAAGACGGCCTACGTGGCGCCCCAGGCGGGCTGCACCCTGCGGCTCACTGTGGACAGCACCATCCAGGGCGTGGTGGAAAAGGCCATGCGGGAGTGCATCGCCGTAAACGACGCGGTGAGCGTGCAGTGCCTGGTGATGGACGTGAACACCGGGGCCATCCTGGCCGCGTGCATGAAGCCGGACTACGACCCGAACAGCCCGCCCAGGAACGACGTGGAAACCCTGCGGGAGCTCATGCGCATCACCGTCGTTTCCGACGTGTACGAGCCCGGCTCCACCTTCAAAATGCTCACCTGCGCCGCCGCGCTGGACAGCGGCGTGGCGTCGCTCACCGACCGCTTCACCTGCACCGGCTCCATCACCGTGGACGGCGACCGCATCCGCTGCTGGAAAAACAGCCACGGGAACCAGGACTTGCCCACCGCTTTGGCCAACAGCTGCAACCCCGCGTTCGTGACGCTGGCCCTGCGGATGGGCACGGAGACTTTCTATAAATACCTGCGGGCCTTCGGCCTGGGCGTGCGCACCGGGGTCGACCTGCCGGGGGAGAGCGCGGGCATCCTGATCAACCCGCAGTATGTGAAAACCGTCGACCTGGCCCGCATCGGCTTTGGCCAGAGCGTGGCGGTTACGCCGTTGCAAATGATCACCGCCGCGTGCAGCGTGGTCAACGGCGGCAGGCTGATGAAGCCGTATATCGTGAAGGAAGTGCTGAGCGCGTCGGGCGAGGTCATCGACCGCGCGTCGCCCACCGTGGTGGCGAACCCGATCAGCGCGGAAACCAGCGCCGTGATGCGCACGCTGCTGGAGAACGTGGTGGAGAACGGCGGGGGCAAAAACGCCGCCGTGCCCGGCTACCGCGTCGGCGGCAAGACCGGCACCGCCCAGGTGTACAAGGACGGGCGCGTGGTCAGCAACGTGCACATCGGCTCCTTCCTGGGCTTCGCCCCGATCGACCAGCCGCGCTTCGCCGTGCTGGTGACGGTGAACGAGGCCAACGTGCCCGTGGACTACGGCAGCACCACGGCGGCCCCCTTCGCCAGCCAGATCATGGAGGAAGTGCTGAATTATCTCGGCGTGCGGAAGAGCGACCCGAACGCCACCGAGCCGCCCACCGTCACCGTGCCGGACGTGCGGGGGCTCACCCTGGCCGAGGCGCGCAAGGCGCTGTCCGACGTGATGCTGCTGTCCGAAACCGACGGGCTCAGCCAGGCGGTCAGCGACCAGGCCCCCGCCGCGGGCGCGAAGATGCCCGCCGGGAGCAAGGTGATGCTCTACACCTACGAGAAGGAGCCGATCCAGCCGATGGATCTGGTGTCCGTGCCCAGCGTGAAGGGCATGTCCATGGTCGCGGCGGGCAGGCAGCTAAGGGCCCGGGGCTTCGAGATGAAGATTTCCGGCACCGGCCTGGCCGTCAGCCAAAAGCCCAGCGCGGGCAGCTTCGCCCCGCCGGGGGAGACGGTGGAAGTGTATTTTGAATTGCCGTAGTCATGAAACAAAAGGCAGTAGATCATTGAAGGCCAACGCATTCATTTGTCATCTCGACCGAAGCGGGACACCCCACGCTGTCATCCCGAGCGAAGCCTTGTCATCCTGAGCGGAGCGAAGCGGAGTCGAAGGACCTAAGAGTTGGGTATCGCGTTGCTTGGTGGAATGCGTTTCTCTCAGGTCCCTCGACTACGGTTCGCCTCTGGCTCACCTTCGCTCGGGATGACAAACGGAGGGGTACTATTTCCTACTCCCTCGTCCCTACTCCCTACTGCCTACTGCCTATTGCCTATTGCCTAATGCCTAATCCCTATTCCCTCGTCCCTATTCCCTATTTACCCTCAGAACGGAGTGAAACATCATGTTGCTATCTGTGCTGGCGAAAGCCGCTGAAATGGAAGTGCTGGAAATCCGGGGGGACTGCGACGTCCTTTCCATGAGCCTGGACAGCCGCAAGAAGCTTGAGCAGGGCCTTTATTTCTGCATCCCCGGCGCGCGGTTCGACGGCCACGCCTTCGCGCCGCAGGCCATCGAAAACGGCGCTGTCGCGTTGGTGGTGACGCATTTCCTGGACGAACTGGACGTGCCCCAGGTGCAGGTCAAAAACGTGCGCGCGGCCATGAGCCGCATGGCGGCGGAGTTCTACGGCCATCCGGATAAGGAAATGAAGCTGCTCGGCATCACGGGCACCAAGGGCAAAACCACCACCAGCTACCTGGTCAAGGCCATTATGGAGGAAGCGGGCTATAAAGTCGGCCTGATCGGCACCACGGGCAACATGATCGGGGACGAGTATGTGAAAAGCGAGTTCACCACCCCCGAGCCCATCGACTTTTTCCGCACGCTGCGCCTGATGCGCGACGCCGGGGTGACGGTGGTGAGCATGGAGGTGTCCGCCCACGCCATCGAAATGGGCCGCCTGGCCGGGGTGCATTTTGAGGCGGGGTGCTTTACGAATCTGAGCGAAGACCACCTGGATCTCTTTGGCACCATGGAGCGCTACTTCCAGTGCAAGAAGTCCTTCTTCCGCCCGGAGTGGATCAGCAACGCGGCGATTAACGTGGACGACGAGCGCAGCAAGGAAATCCTGAATGACATTGCCGTGCCCCACTCCACCTTCGGCATCTGCAACAACGCGGACATTTTCGCCCGCGATATCGAGATCACCGAGAACGGCGTCAGCTTTATCATGAAGCTGTTCGACGTGAACGAAATGCCGGTGCATCTGCACCTGACCGGGATGTTCAACGTCTACAACGCCCTGGCCGCCGCGGCCATGGGATTGATCATGGGCGTGAGCCCGGAGGTCATCACCGCCGCGCTGGCGAAGGTGAAGGGCGTGCCAGGCCGCGCCGAGGTGCTGGACACGCATACGCCCTACAAGGTGATCCTGGACTACTCCCATTCCCCGGACGCGCTGGAGAATATCCTCACCGCCGTGCGGGAATTCACCCGCGGCCGGGTCATTTCCCTCTTTGGCTGCGGCGGCGACCGCGACCACTTGAAGCGCCCCATCATGGGCGAGATCAGCGGCAGGCTGGCGGACTATTCCATCCTGACCAGCGACAACCCCCGCACCGAAGACCCCATGGAAATCCTTGCCGCCATCGAGGAGGGCATCAAACCCACCGGCGGGAAATACACCGTGATCGAGAACCGCCGCGAGGCCATCCGCTATGCCCTGCAAATGGGCCGGGAGGGGGATATCATCGTCCTCGCGGGCAAGGGCCACGAAACCTATCAGGAGATCATGGGGGTCAAAAGGCCGTTTGATGAGAAGGTGGTCGTGGCGGAATTGCTGAAAGAGATGAGGGAATAAGCAATAGTGCCCGCCGTCACCCAACCAAACTCCTCCGCTGTCATCCCGAGCGAAGTGGAGCCAGAGGCGACACGAAGTCGAGGGACCTGAGAGCTGGGTATAGCGTCGCTTGGTCGATTGCGTTTCTCCCAGGTCCCTCCACTACGGTTCGCGTCCCGCTCACCTTCGGTCGGGATGACAACGGATGTGTCGACTTCACCCATGATAATGATGTTATCGTTCAATTATCATTGTCATCCCGAGCGAAGCCGACCCAGAGGGGAGGCGAAGTCGAGGGACCTGAGAGCTGGGTATAGCGTTGCTTGGTCGATTGCGTTTCTCCCAGGTCCCTCCACTCCGCTGCGGCTCTCGCCTTCGCTTCGGTCGGGATGACAAAGTGGAGTGGGTCCGCTTCGGTCGGGATGACAGAGTGGAGTGGGTCGGCTCCGGTCGGGATGACAAAGCGGAGTGGGTCGGCTTCGTCGGGATGACAGCGCAGGGAACCGGTTTCTACTGCCTATTGCCTAATTCCTCTCCCCTCCCTCATTACACGTTTACACGCATACACGCAGGATTTCGCACTCCCCGGAAAAAACACACCCCAGCGACGGCTGGTTGATTCCCACGAGAAAGGTTCCTGACGAATATGTATCTGTACGGAGTATATGCCATGGTCTGCGCCGTGGCGGTAGTATTGCTGGTGATGCCCCGGTTCCTGCCGTTCTTAAAGAAGCTCAAGTTCGGCCAGACGATCTATGACCTGGGCCCCCAGGCCCACCTGGCTAAGCAGGGCACGCCCAACATGGGCGGCATCGTGACGGCGCTGGCTACCGTGCTGGTGACGGTGGTCATTACGGTGATTGTGGGCATCAAGCATGGCTGGACGTTCGGCCTGAACAATTCCCTGTGGCCGCTTTTGTTTATCACCGTCGGCTGCATGGCGCTGTTTGGGTTCCCGGACGATTACATCAAAGATGTAAAGAAAGACCATGAAGGACTGAAGCCCAAGCAGAAGCTGATCGGGCAGATGTTCATCGGCCTGGCCTTTTCCTTCTTCTGCTATCAGAAGCTGGGCAGCGACGTGATCATTCCCTTTACCTCTCTGACTTGGGATTTGGGCATCTTCTATATCCCCATCATGACGGTGCTGGTCATGTTCATCACCAACTCCGCCAACCTCCAGGACGGGGTGGACGGCCTGCTGTCCTCCGTCACGGTGGTGGGGATGATCGCGTTCGGGCTGATCGTGCTGTTCATGACCGTGGGGGAGACGCTGGCGGAAGCCTGGGGGCTGCCCATCGCGCTGCTCTGCTTCGCCCTGGCGGGGGCCAGCATCGGCTTCCTTCGCTATAACCGCCACCCGGCCAAAATCTTCATGGGGGACACGGGCAGCATGTTCATCGGCGGGGCCATGGTGGGCGTCGCCATGCTGACCCGGACCCAGTTCCTGCTGATCCTGATTTCCTTCACCTGCATCATGAGCTCCGTCTCCGTGATGATGCAGACCACCTACTTTAAGTACACCAAGAAGAAGTACGGCCAGGGCAGGCGCATCTTCAAGATGTCCCCCCTCCACCACCACTTCGAGCTCTGCGGCATGAAGGAAAACCAGATCGTACTCATGTACGCTGCCGTCACCCTCGTCCTGTCCGTGATCGCGGTGGTGAGTATGGGGGCGTATTACTGACCTGTTTAGGGGCTGCGCGATAAGCGTTTTTAGAGTTCAGAGTACAGAGTGCAGAGTACAGAGAGTATAGATCACAATAGCGGTCAGCCTCGTTGATCGACAAAATCATCTGCACTCTGCACTCTGTACTTTGCACTCTCCTAATGCCTATTCCCTAATCCCTAATCCCTTTGTAAATTGCAATCGAGGTGATTTTCCTTGGACTGGCAGAATAAAAAAGTGTTGATCGTGGGCATGGCCCGCAGCGGCGTGGCGGCGGCGCAGTTATTGCATCAGGCGGGGGCCGTCGTGACGGTCAACGACATGAAGCCGCGCGAGGCGTTCGGGGAGAAGCTGGACGCTTTGAATGATCTGCCCATTTCCTTTCGCCTGGGCGAAGATGGATTAGACGCCCTGAAAGGTCAGGACGTGCTGTGCATCAGCCCCGGCGTGCCCATCGACGCGCCGATCGTGAAGGCCGCGCGGGCGGCGGGGATTCCCGTGACGGGCGAACTGGAAATGGCTTCCACCTTAGCCAAGGGCACCCTCATCGCTGTGACCGGCACCAACGGCAAGACCACCACCGTGTCGCTGCTGGGCGCGATCTTTGAGGCCGCGGGCAAGGTGGCCCACGTGTGCGGCAACATCGGCTATCCCCTGAGCGCCGCCGCCATGGAAAGCAAATACGACCATGTGATCGTGGCCGAAGTGTCCAGCTTCCAGCTGGAGACCACCGAAACCTTCCATCCCCTGTCCGCCGCCGTGCTGAACGTGACCGAAGACCACCTGAACCGCCACGGCACCATGGAGGTGTATACTGGCCTCAAGCGCCACATCTTCGACGCCCAGGGGCCGGAGGATTTCGCCGTCCTGAATTACGAGGACGAGGCCTGCCGGAAGATGGCGGAAGGATTAAAGGGCCAAGTGCTGTTCTTCTCCCGGCTGCATGAGGTGGAGCAGGGCGCGTTCGTCCGGGACGGGAAGATCGTCGTGCGCATCGGCGGCGAGGAAAAGACCGTCTGCGGCGCGGAGGAACTGCGCATCCCCGGCCCGCACAACCTGGAAAACGCCCTGGCCGCGGCGGCGATGGCCTTCTCCCGCGGCGTGCCCGCGCCGGTGATTCGCCAGGCGATGCGCACCTTCCCGGGCGTGGAGCACCGCATCGAGTTCACCCGCGAACTGGACGGCGTGCGCTACATCAACGACAGCAAGGGCACCAACGTGGACAGCACCATCAAGGCCGTGCAGAGCATGAAAGCCCCGACCGCCATCATCCTGGGCGGCTACGATAAGCACGTCAGCTTCGACCCCCTGGCCGAGGAGATCGTGAAAACCCCGCTGATCGAAAACTGCGTGCTCATCGGCGTCACCGCGCCCCAGATCGAGGCGGCTTTAAGGAAGGCCGGCTATACCGCCATCCGCCACGCGGGCACCATGCAGGAGGCCGTCGAAACCTGCCGCGCCATCACCAAGCCCGGCGGCAACGTGCTGCTCTCTCCCGCCTGCGCGTCCTTCGATATGTTTGAGGACTATGAACAGAGGGGAAGGGTGTTTAAGCAGATTGTGAACGCCCTGTAAGTCATTGCGATGGAAAACCGGCAGTTCTTCGTGTATATCATGACCAGCTATAACGGCAACGCGATGTATATTGGGTTTACAAACAATCTTATTCGGCGGGTGGCCGAACACAAAAGCGGCATGATCGACGGCTTTACAAGGCAATACAGCATCCATAAACTGGTGTATTTTGAGCAGTTTGAGGATGCCCGCGCCGCCATCGAGCGGGAAAAACAGTTGAAGAAATGGTCGAGAGCGAAAAAAATTGGTTGGTTGAAACGGTCAATCCCACATGGAGGGAAATCCTTTTGTCGGAATTGATATGATTTCAGCGCGAAAAAACGTTTTTAACAGCGGCGGTATACATACCAAACTGAAAAACAAATACAAAAAAATGTCATCCCGACCGAAGCGATGTCATCCTGAGCGGAGCGAAGCGGAGTCGAAGGACCTGGCCGCAGCGGAGTGGAGGGACCTGAGAGAAACAAAAGGGACGGAGCGGCTTCTTCGTCCGTTTCCAGCTTTACAGGTCCCTCCACTCCGCTGCGGCTCTCGCCTCCGCTTCGGTCGGGATGACATTGTTACTTTCCTTTTCTTATTTGCTGATTTGAAATGAGAATGAAAGGACACCGCCATGACCACCACTCCCCTCCTCTCCCGCCGCCGGGAAAAGCCGGTGGACAAAACGCTGTTGACCATCATGATCCTGCTGCTCATGCTGGGGCTTTTGACGCTGTTCAGCGCGACGTATTACAAGGCCCAGGATGGGGGAGACCCGCTCTCCGAAGTGAAGAAGCAGCTCTTTGGCGCGGCGGTCGGCGCGGCAGCGATGGCGGTGACGATGCGCATCCCCTACCGCTTCTGGGAGCGGCGGCGGGTGGTGATGGGCGGCGTGATCGTGAGCGCCGTGCTGCTGGTGCTGGTGGCCATCCCGGGCATCGGGCGCTCCATCAACGGCTCCCGCCGCTGGCTTTCGCTGGGGCCTCTGTCCTTCCAGCCGGGCGAACTGGCGAAGTACGCCACCGTGCTCTTCATGGCCATGACGCTGACCGTCCGGGGCCGGAAGATCGAAAAGCTGTTCTCCGGCATCCTGCCCGTGCTGATCGTGCCGGGCATTATGTTCCTGCTGATTTTGGAGCAGCCGAACCTGTCCACCGCGGGCACGATCATTATTGTTTCGGTGCTGATGGTGATGCTGGCCGGGGCGAAGTGGCGGCACATGCTGCTGCTGGGAACCGGGGGATTGGCGGTCGGCGCGTACTACGCCTGGAGCGCGGAGTACCGGCGGGAGCGGCTCCTGTCCTTCACCGACCCCTTCGCCAAAATGAGCGACGAGGGGTATCAGCTGTCCCAGTCCCTGATCGCGTTCGGCTCGGGCGGCTTGTTTGGCATGGGCCTGGGCCAGGGGCGGCAGAAGTACGCCTACCTGCCTTACCCGGAGAGCGACTTCATTTTCGCCATCGTGGGGGAGGACTTCGGCCTGGCCGGGTGCCTGGCGGTGATTTTGCTGTTCGTGGCGTTCCTCATCGCCGGGATGCGCGTGGCCATGCACTGCGAAGACCGCTTCGGCTGTTTGCTTTCGGCGGGCATCATCGGCATGATCTCCGTGCAGGCGTTCATCAACATGGGCGTGGTCGTCGGCATCCTGCCCACCACCGGCCTGCCCCTGCCCTTCTTCAGCGCGGGCGGCACGTCGCTCTCCATCACCATGGCCGCCGTGGGGATCGTGCTGAATATCAGCAGGAGCTGTACGTATAATTTGGGGTAGGGTGGGGCAGTCATTCAAAAAACAAGCACAAAAAAAGCCTTTCCCGTGAGGGGAAGGTTGTCAATTTAAGAAAACACTTTCCAATATGAACCAAGTAATATTTTCAACCATCCCCCCATTGTCATCCCGACCGAAGCGGAGGCGAGAGCCGCAGCGGAGTGGAGGGACCTGAGAGAAACAAAAGAGACGGAGCAGCTTCTCCGACGGTTTCCAGCTTTCAGGTCCCTCCACTACGCTGCGGCTCTCGCCTCCGCTCCGGTCGGGATGACAGTGTTCGTTGTTCGTTATAAATCTCTTGGTTCGTATTGTTTCACCTTAAGTTGCCGACATTGCCCCTCAAGAGGAAGGCTTTTGCTCATCATCCAAACTCTTGCGCATCGGCTCGATGGACTGGAAATACCGCTGGCCGACGGCCTTGGATTCGGCTTCGCGGGCGGTGTCCACCTCGTCGTAGTGCGCTTCCAGGAGCGTCACGATCTCCCGGCTGATGCCGCCGCTCTCGACGTTTTCCCACAGCACGCGCATGGCCTGCGTCCGATCCATGCCCTTGCGGTAGGGGCGCACCTCGGTGATGGCGGAGAAGATGTCCGCCACGGCCATGATCCGGGCGCCGGTGTCCAGGCGCTGGGCTTCAAAGTGGAAGGGATAGCCGTTGCCGTTCAGCTTTTCGTGGTGGAACCCCGCCCAGTCCGTGATCTTTTCAAAGCCGTCCACGTCCTTGAGGATCAGGCGGGTGTAATAGGGATGCTCCTTCACGATGTTGAATTCCTCGTCCGTCAGCTTGCCGGGCTTTTCCAATATTTCGTTGGGCACGCGCAGCTTCCCCACGTCGTGCAGGTAGCCCGCGATTTCCATCATCGTGCATTCCTCCGCGTTCATGCCGCATAGCCGCGCCAACTCCCGGGCGGAAGCCGCCACCCCGGCGGAATGCATGGCGGTGAAGGGGCTGCGGAAGTCGATGATCCGGGAGAGGAGGCGGGTGTACAATCGCGTTTCCTCCAGGCTGACCTTGCGCATTTCGCCGGTAAAATACAGCAGGAAGGAAGGATTCAGGGAAAGATCCATCCACATGAATTCCCGCTTGCTCACGGTCAGGAAAGCGTCCACGGCCTTGGGGGAAAACTCCGTGCCCCGCAGATTGTTTACGGCGGAAACGATGCATTTGACCTGGTTCAGGATGGGGATGCGCTCCCTGACCAGGGACGCGGCGGCGTCCGCCACGTGCACCGCCTGGGAAATGTCCATGGCGACCGATTCGCCCAGGAGCGGAAGGTTTTCCTGGTAGCTGTTCTGAACCACTTCAATGAGATCCGCCGCCCGCCGGAACTGCTGGAGGTCGCGGATCATGGACGCGCCGATCTTCGCCACTTCCTTCCCGTGGGCTTCGATCTCGCTGATCGTCTGCGGCTCGGCGGAGACGACCGAGCCGATGTCATGCAGCAGGGCGACGTAAATGGTGTAATGCAAATCCTCGTCGCGCAGGCCCATTTCGTACCCAATCTGGAAAGCCAGGTAGGCGGTCTGCTCGTGGTGGTGCTCCACGTCCGGGTTCACCAGGTTCATGGATTTGGCCAGCGCGGTCAAGAGCGCCCGCATGTTTGTAAATTCGCCCGCCATGCGTTTTCCTCCAAGCGTTAAAAATCATTGGCAACCGGTCGGTCTTGTTCAGAAAGAAGGTAAAGGGTGCAGGGGAAAGGGGGCAGAGTGGAGAGTAAAGAGTTCAGAGTTCAGAGTGCAGAGTGCAGAGAATTTACTCGTCCCAAAAAGCTTCCCCTTGAGGGCAATGTCGTCGACTTAAGGCGAAATAATATCGTCCAAGAGACTTTAGGCAAGTCAACTAACAATGTCATCCTGAGCGCATCCGGACGCGAAGGATTTCCTTGCTGGATGATATGTTGCTTGACTTAATGCGTTACGAGGAGATTCTTCGCGTCCGGATGCGCTCAGAATGACAATTGAAGTTAATTAATGGATATGTTACTTAGTCGATGTCGAAAAGTATTTTGCTTAATTTGACAACATTGCCCTTGCAGGGGAAGGCTTTTGGACGTTTTATATCCGGCCTTTAAAACAGGAACGGCATCCGGAAATCATTGCCCCCGGCCTGCGCTACGCCTTTTCCGTTTCGCCTGCCGCTGTCCACTTTAGATCGAAGGCCTTCCGCTCCTCGTCCGTTTCGCAGTCCCTCACCTTCATGCCGCCGTGTATCCTGAACAGGATTTCATCCAGCGGTTCGGGCTGGTAGTAGTAAAAGCCCTGGACGAGCTCGCAGCCGATGTCCCGGACGAATTTCATCTGTTCCTCGTTTTCCAGCCCCTCAATCAGCGTATGCAGGGCGATCTGCCTGGAGAACCTGACCAGCGCGCCCAGGATCAGCCGGTTGACGCCGCCGTTGTCGTCCAGGTGGCGCATCAGCTCCAGGTCGTATTTGATCAGGTCAAACTTGAACTGGCTGAACATATTGATGGCGGAATAGCCGCTCCCGAAATCGTCGAGCCAAAGCTGGTAACCGTTCTCCCGGATCTTCTTGAGCTGCTCACGGAAGCTCTCCGCGCCCAGCGCCACGTCCTGCTCCGTGATCTCCACGATAAAATAGCTTTTGTCCACGTATTGGCTCAGCCCGTACTTTTCGTACAACTCGTTCATTTTGCCCACCACGTCCACGTGGTCGAAATCCTGCCGGGAGAAGTTGATGGAAACCGGCACCAGCGGCAGCCCGTTTTCCTGGCGGATGGGGATTTCCCTGCATACCTGCTCCAGCATATAGAGGTCGAGCTTGTACAACTGGTGATACCGCTGAAGCACGGGCACGAAATCCCCCGGGGAGATCGTTCCCCGGATGGGATCGACCCAGCGGGCGAGCGCCTCGAACACGGAAATCTTCCCGGATTGCACGCGGAAAATGCCCTGGTAAAACACCTTGATCCAGCCGTTTTCCAAGGCCCGGTCAATGTTCTCGATGATGTATCGGTTCTTCCAGTATACGTCGTCCACCGCCTGGGAGAAAAAGGACGTGATCCGCGTCATGTCGTTTTCGATCTGCTTGAGCGCGTGCTTGGCGTGGTCGATCGCTTCCTTGATATCGCTCTCGTCGCTTACGGGGCAGATGCCGGACTGGATGCCGGCCGTGTTTCCGTAAGCGTTCTTTTTGACGCGGTCGTTGACCTCGGCCAGGCGTTGGTTCAGCAGCTCCGGCTGATCCACGCCCGTGAGCATGATGAAATGATCGTCCGCGCCGCGCGCCAGCAGCGCCTTGGGGAACAGTTCCCTCAGGCTGGACGCCACGAGGCAGAGCAGCCGGTCGCCTTCCTTGAAGCCGTACTGGTTGTTGTAGGACTGCATGGAGCACAGATCGGAATAGACGACCGTGGGCCTCCTGCCGTCCGCGCGGATCATGCCCGCTTTTTCCCGGGCGAACTCATGCAGGTAATTGATGTTGGGGAGGCCCGTCAGCGGGTCGGTGTAGAAGCGATCCTTCTGGAACAGGCTGTAGGCTGCCGTGAAGGAAATGATCTTTTCTTTTGTTTCCGACACATTGATGTAGCAGATCACCGCCAGCTCCGTGCCGTCCGGCATCGTCTGCCATTGGCCGAAGCCGTGGATATATTCATAGTTATTTCCGATCCGGCAGCGGAAAATCACGTCGTAGGGGCCAGCGTGGCGCATGAAGCTCTCGCTGATCCTGGACACCATGCCCGCGTCGTCGGGATGCAGCCGGACGAACAGGCCCGTTTCCAGCCATTTAAGAACGCGCTCCCGCTCGACGCCTGTCCTCCTGCAAAAGCCCTCCGACGCCAGCACCGGCACGCCCTTTCCGTCGATCACCTGGTAGTACACAAAAGAAAGCGGACTGCTTTCATAGGCTTGTTTCATTTCCGCTGGAAAGCTGTACATTGAATCATCCTCTCTCGGTTGCGGCCTTCCTGTGGCGAGCGCCCGTGAATCTTCCGCGCTGGCAAAGACCTGGTGGGGGAGTGGGGGGTAGGGGGAGGGAGTAGGGAGGAGGGAAGAGGGATTAGGCATTAGGCAATAGGCAATAGGCAATAGGCAATAGGCATTAGAAGTGTTCAGAGTGCAGAGTTCAGAGTGCAGAGATTATTCCGTCCCCAAAAGGCTTCCCCTTGAGGGGAAGCTGTCAGGCGCGGAACCAAGATAGGGAAGAGCAGATAGCCGCTTCGCGCCTGACTGCGGCCGAAGGCGTAGCGAAGCGTTTTGAGGTGATGTTTGCGTTCAACCAAGTCGCTTGTACGCAATCCAGCAAATCATCTCATCCGTCCCGCGCGAAGCTGCTTGATTTCTTCGATGCAGTTGATTCCGCGCAGGCCACCATCCGGGGCTGCCGCCCGGCCTTCGCTGAAAATGATCCACTGGATCATTTTCCGGGCGCTTCGGCCCCCCTCAAGGGGAAGGCTTTTGGATACGGCAGATTCTCTGCACTCTGCACTCTGCACTCTTCCCTCTCCCGCCTCATGCCCTGCTGAATGAAAGCAGAAAGCATCTTCCGAACACCCAATTGAACAATCCCTCTTCATTATATCGGAAAACCAACCCTGAATCAACCTTTTTTTGGTAAGGATGGAAACCCGGCGGTCTCCTCAATCAGTTCCGGCAGGTTTTCCGTCGGCTTTTCTGCTCGTACATCTGCACGTCGGCGGCCTGGACGTACTCATCCAGCGAGCGGCTTTCCCGGCTGCTGGCGTGGATGCTGCCCACGCTGAGGCTGAGGGTGAAGGGGTTCCACTTGTTCTGCGCGTTGTAGGCGCCCACGGCGCGCTGGAGGGTTTCCTCCAGGCTGCTTTCGCGGGCGGAGGCGATCACCAGGAACTCGTCGCCGCCATAGCGCATCATGAAATCGTGGGGGCTGCACGCCTTCTGGATCACGTCCGCCGCGCCGCGGATGGCCTCGTCGCCGATCTCGTGGCCAAACTGGTCGTTGATCTGCTTCATGTGATCCATGTCGATGAACAAAATCTGGGCGCTGCCGTCCTGGGTCAGGAACGCCTCAAAAGCCTTCTGCCCGAAGCGCTCATAGCCGAAGCGGTTGTAGAGCCCCGTCAGCGCGTCGTGGACGGAGAGGTTGTCCAGGAAATCGTTGAAGTGGTGCAGCAGGCACTTCTTCCGCACGTTCTCAAAGGCGATTTCCAGGAAGCTGAAAATGCTCATGTGCAGGTTCAGCTTGGCCGCCTCGCTGATGCCGTCCATCACCAGGTAGCCGATGGAGTAGGTGTTGTAATGCAGGGGATAGAGCACCAGGAAGCGGTTCTCCCGGCCCAGCGCGCCCGGCAGCAGCATGTCCCGGGGGAAACGGGCGTAGGGCTGCCTGCCGCTGGCGATACCGCTCCGCCCGCACGCGGCCAGGATCATTTCCTCGCCGAAGGATTCGGAATCCTGGCACCATTGGTTTTTATCGTAGTTGTCAAAGTAATAATCGTTGATGCACAGGTACACGCTGCCGCAGCCGAAAATCGTTTTGTTGTCCTCCACGATTTCCATGAGCTCCATCAGGCTGCTCGCCTCGAACAAGTCCTCGGCCAGGTCGTCCTGCATGGTGTAAAACGCTTTGAGGAAACGGTTCTGCTTGAAATACTTTTTCCGCGCGCTTTCGTGGGACGCGCCCTCCCGGCAGCCGCAGGATTCGGAGCAGACCAGGGCGTGGGGGAAAGGCGGACGCGGCTTTTCTTTTTCCCCCTCGATCCTGCGAACCAGCAGATCCAGCGCGCTGTACATCAGCCGCTGGTTGTCGCGGAAAACGGTGGACAGCCGGGGCGTGGAGATTTCCGCGCTGGACACGTTGTCAAACCCCACCACGATCACGTCCTGGGGGATGCGGACGCCGCTGTCCTCCAGCGCCTCCATCAGCCCCAGGGCCATTTCGTCGTTCGCGCAGACGAAGGCGTCGGGCAGCGGGCGGTGTTCCTCCACCCATTGGCTGGCGATGGTGACGCCGTCGCTGGTGCGCCAGGTGCATTCGATCACCTGCGCGTTCTCGTGCGATACGCCGTTGTGGCGGCAGGCGGAAAGAAAGCCGGACAGGCGCTGCTTCCCCTCCGGACAGCCGTTGGCCAGCAGGCCCGTCAGGTACACCAGCTTTTTCGCGCCGTGCTTTTGGATCACGTGCTCCACGATGTCGTACTCCGCCTGCTCGTTGTCGATGCCGAAGAACTCGCACCCGGCGACGGGGCAGTCGATGCTCACGGCGGGGATGCCCGCCCGCACGATCCTCTCGCCCAGTTCGTCCCGCACGCGCTTCAATACGATCTGGTTGCCCTGCACCATCACGCCGTCAAACTGGCTCAAATCGGCCAGCTGGTAGATGGCGTATTCGCTTTTGTCCTTTTCGTTGTCCAGGTCTTTTCCAAAGCAGTCGAACACGCGCAGGTGGATGTTTTCGTGCTCGTCCACGTATTGCTTCAGGCCGCGCAGCGTGCTTTCGACCAGTTCAAAATTCCAGTCCGCCGTCAGGAACGCGATCCTGTGGTCTTTCAGTTGCATACCTTTGTTCTCCCTGTCCCGCCGCGTACCGCGCCCGTCTCCCGCGCGGCGGCAGTCTTTTCCTGTGTTTGCAATCGCCAGGGTATTCTTTTATTATGAAGCCTCGCTTCGGCCCGGCCGAAACGGCAAATGTTCAATCATAACGATTATAGCACAATCCCACGGGTTTCTAAAGACGTTTGGGAAAATTTTTTACGACCTGCGTATGAGTGAACAAATGTAAACGAAACCGGCAAAAAGCCTTCCCCTGGCAGGGGATGTCATCAATTTAAGGCGAAACAACACCGACCAAGAAACTTTCAAAAGACCACTCCCAATGTCATCCTGAGCGCGTCCGGCCGCGTTCGCTTGCGCCCGTCCCGGAGGGCGGGCAGGATCTCCTTCGTCGTTCCCCCTGAATTGACTTACCGCAGATAGCTTCAAAAGGGAGATTCTTCGCGTCCGGATGCGCTCAGAATGACAATTGTAGTTGGTTGATAGATATATTACTTGGTTGATTTCGGAAAGTGTTTTGCTTAAATTGGCGACATTCCCCTGCCAGGGGAAGGCTTTTGGGCAACACTCTTGCTATAGGCTATATTATCTCCTATCTCCTCTCTCCTAACTCCAATCTTATTGACTTAAAGCGTCCTTTTACAGACGACTGACCAGTTACGTTCAGTCAGCAACGTGGGTCAGGTTCTGAATCCATTTGCCGGATTTGACGAAGAGATAGCCGATCACGCACTTGATCACGTTTGCCCCTTCCACGGTGGCGTAGGCCGCGATAATGTCCGCGCGAACAACCTTCACCATCAGCAGCGCCAGCGGCACGGAAATGGCCCAGGTGTAGCCGCTGTCAAAGAGGAAGGTGATGATGGTCTTGCCGCCGGAGCGCAGGGTAAAATAGGTGCAGTGGGCGAAAGCGTACAGCGGCATGGCGCAGGAGGTCACGCGCAGCAGGCGGGTCGCCATGTCGCGCACGTCCTGGGTGACGCCGGTATACGCCCGGGGGATCAGCGGCGCGAACAGCGCCAGCAGAATGCCCATCGCCGCCGCGCCCGCGATGCCGAAGGCGATCAGCTTCCACACGTCGGATTTGGCCTTTTCAAAGTCGCCCGCGCCCAGCGCCTGGCCCACCATCACCGCCACCGCCGTGCCCATGGACATGTAAACGGAGTTGAACAGGTTGGAGATGGTGGAGGAGATGCTCAGGGCGGACACCACCACCAGCCCGCACATCGAATACACCGCCGTCAGCGTGCTCATGCCGATCGACCAGAGCAGCTCGTTCATCAGCAGCGGCGCGCCCATGCGCAGCACCTTTTTGAACAGCGCGCCCGGCACCTTCAGCGTGCGGAACGCCCCTTCGATAAAGGTGAAACGCCGGTGGTGCCTGTGGGTAAACGCCATCACGATGCCCAGCTCCACATACCGGCTGATCACCGTCGCCACCGCCGCGCCGACGACCTCCAGCCGGGGCAGGCCCAGCTTGCCGAAGATCAGCAGGTAGTTGAACACCGCGTTGGTGAACACCGCCGCCACGCTGGCCGCCATGGGCAGGCGGGTTTCGCCCATCTCGCGCAGCGTGCCGGCGTAGCACTGGGTCAGGGCAAAGGCGGGCAGGCCGACCAGGATCACCATCAAATAATCCTGGCCATTTTTCAGCATGGCCTCGGCCATCCGCGCGTCGCCGTCGCCCTGCAAAAAGAGGGAAATCAGTTCCCGGTTGAAGCCGATAAACGCGGTGAACGCCACCGCCAGCAGGAACAGCGATTCCAGCAGCTTGATGCGGAAGGTGTTCCGCATTCCCTCAATGTCGCCCGCGCCGTAAAACTGCGCGCCGAAAATCCCCGGCCCGGCCAGCCCGCCGAAAATAGCCAGGTTGAACACGAACACCAGCTGGTTGGCGATGGACACGCCGCTCATCTGCGCGTCGCCCAGCGCGCCGACCATCAGGTTGTCCAGGAAATTGACAAAGTTCGATATGCTGCTCTGGATAATCACCGGAATAATAATCGCCAGCACCGCCCGGTAAAATGCGCGGTCGCCGATCAGCGTCCGCCTGGCCCTGGCCAGCAGGGAACCCATGGGCTTCACCTCATCCTTGGAAATTTCATTTTCATTATAAAGAAAGAATACCGCTTGTCAATATTCTTTCTTCCGCGGCGGAAAACATTTTATCTGATTTTTTCTGAAACGGCTGGATTCGTGCCGAAAAAAAGGATTGACAAGCCCCGTTTGATGTGATATAATTTCACTGTTCGCCAAAGGGGAATGGTGTAATGGTAACACGTGGGTCTCCAAAACCTTTGTTGAGGGTTCGAATCCTTCTTCCCCTGCTGAAAAGCAATGTGCAGTCTGTCGAAAGAGAGGCTGCATTTTTTTATTAAAGCAGACAACAGAAATCCCCCGGCATTGCCGGGGGAGCGTTCCTTTGTTCTTACTGATATTCGTGGCTGCCGCCGAACTGCATGTATTCCATGATCTTGTAGCGTTCCATCTGCAAATGCTTCTGGCGGGTGAGGGCTTCCTCGATGGGGATTTCGACAATGCTGCCTTCCTGGGTACCGATGATGCAGTTGCCCCGGCCCTCGACGAAAGCCTGCACCGCGTAATAGCCCATGCGGGTGGCGGTTTCGCGGTCACGTCCGGTGGGCGTGCCGCCGCGCTGGATATGGCCGATGACGGTGATTGTGGGCTTGATGCCCAGCGCGTCCTGAATCTTCTGGCCGACGTCGGCGGCATTGCCCGCGCCTTCGGCCACGACGACCATGAAGTGGGTATAGCCTGCCAGCTTCGCGCCGCGGATGCGCTCGATCACGTTTTCTTCAAAGCTTTCCACATGCTCCGGCACCAGCACGGCGGTGGCGCCGACGGCAGTGCCCACGTACAGGGCCAGGAAGCCCGCGTTGCGGCCCATGACCTCCACCACAGAGCAGCGCTCGTGGGACTGCATCGTGTCGCGGATTTTGTCGATGCACTCGATGGCGGTGTTGCAGGCGGAGTCAAAGCCGATGGTGTAGTTGGTGCAGCCCACGTCGTTGTCGATGGTGGCAGGCACGCCGACCACGGGCACGCCCAGGCGGGACAGTTCCAGCGCGCCGCGGAAGGTGCCGTCGCCGCCGATGGCCACGATGCCGTCCAGGCCCAGCATCTTGCAGGTATTGACGGCCTTCTGGCGGCCTTCGGGGGTCATGAATTCTTCGCTTCGCGCGGTGTACAGAACCGTGCCGCCGCGGGAGAGCAGATGGCCCACGCTTTCACGGGTCATCCTGACAAAATCGCAGCCGATGAGGCCCTGCCAGCCGCGGCGGATGCCGATGCATTCAATACCGTTGGCGATGGCAGTACGCACCACCGCGCGGACTGCCGCGTTCATGCCCGGCGCGTCGCCGCCGCTCGTCAAAACACCGATTCTCCTGACCTTCTTTTCCATCCGTTTTCACTCCTTTTCTGTATCACGCTTTGCTTGAATGTTCACCACGCCGTTCCACAGGGAACGGCGTTTCACATTCTTCCGGCATTATACCATAATTTGGCCGCGCGAACAAGAAAAAATTCAGAAATATGCAGGGCAATCGCTTATAGATTGTATACAACAAGAAATCCCATAGTATCCGCCCGCGCTAAACAATGTCATACAAGCTGCTGCCTTCCGATTCTTTCGGGCGGATGATATCCGCCCCTACAATGATCGCAATTCTTTCTCAGCTTCGTAACTATTTTGTCACAGAATTACAATAAACGATTGCCCCGCACAAATATGGAAGTAAATGGCGTCATGATCATCATTGCAAGCAGAACAAGGAAGTGAATTCTTTTCATAAACAGCCTCCGATCAGCAGAAACAGAGGGCACAGGCTTCCCCGTGCCCTCCCGCGCAATAAACGGTTATTGAATCCGCACGGCCTGGGTCATGTCCGCCGCGCCATCCTGAATCGGTGCCAGGAACAATTCCGTGGGGATGGTTTCAAGGTAGGGATACAGGAACTCCGCCCACCCATCGCCATAGCCGTTCTGACCGCAATGGCCGGGGAACAGGAGCGCGCCGCTGCCGTCCACCAGCTCTAAGCTCATGATCCATTCGCCGAGCACATCCATGGCGCTATAGGGAAAGATCACCTGGCCGTTCTCATCCTTGTGACCGGCCCCGTTTTCCTGAATGTAGGCGGCCATCGCATCGGGATTGACCTTCAAATTCAGGGTGATGTAGGTCATGAGGGGCGTGAACGCCGCTTCCGTGACCTTGGCGGTCACGTTGGGCAGCTCTTTTTCCACGTTGGGCCGGAGCGTAGTGACCTTGGAAAGAGCATCCCTGGCGTCGAAGGTGAAGGTGACCATGCCCTTTTCCGGCAACTTCAAGGTGCCGTCCACATCGTATTTTTCGGGATGATTGATCCGGCTGTAATCCGACAGGCTCTGGATTTCGCCGATGGGCAGGCTGATTTCCACGGGACCGGTCAGCATGAAGCCCTCGTTGTCCAGCCGCCAGTATTCCGTGATTTCGATTTCACCGGGCACGCCTGTTCCGCTTTCCATCGCGCCGGAGTTTTCAGGCATATTCATGGCCCTGCCATTGAACCAGATATGGTCGATCCACCAGCCCACGTGATGGTCGGAAAGCAGCTGCAAATCTTCTTCCCGCACGCCATCCGGGCTAAAGGTTTTGTCCACATCCAGCATCCGGTAGCTGTATTGCAGCAGCAGCGTGCGGCCGTCGTAACCCGCTTCCTTCACGGTGATTTCCACATTGTTCACTGTATTCTGATACAGATTGGCCTGCATCAGCGTGTCGGCGTTTTTAGGCGTCTGCTTGCCGGTAAGGAAGGACAGATTATCGAATACATGCCATTGGGTGGCAGCCAGTGCGACGGCGCTTACCGCCATCATCAGCGCCAAGGCCAGTGCCACAGTACGGGATGAGAATCGACCTGCCGTTCTGATCGCTTTCTTAGTGCTTTCTTTCATATTTGCCTCCTGATTGACGATACTTGCCAGCGTCATTTCCATCCGATTGTGAAAATGCTCCGGCACGTCGGGGATGGCCGATGTCAGTTGCTTTTGAAATTCCTTGCTGTTCATAGTTCGTCCTCCCATTCAATGAGGAGAGTCTTGCTGAGTTGTTTCCGTGCGTTTCGTATGCGGGTTTTGACCGTTCCTTGAGGCGCCCCTGTTATCTCTGATAATTCCCGCACGGAGCAGCCGTCCAGGTAGTAGAGCGTCATCAGCGTCCGATATTCCGGTTTCAGTTTTTGCATGGCATTCAGCACCGGGTTTTCCACTTCCGGCATCTCGATCTGGGCAGTATCTTCCATCAGGGGATAGAAGCTCCATCTTTTGCGTTTTCGCAGCATGTCCTTGCACTGGTTGCACAGGATTCTGGTGAGCCACGGCTTGAATTGCTTTTCATCCCGCAGCGAATCCCGTTTCATCCAGGCCTTGAGCAATGCTTCCTGCACCGCGTCCTCCGCGTCCCGGTCGTTGCCCAGGTGCGTCCAGGCGACGTGGTATAACAGCTTCTCAATCCGCCTGACCTCTGTCTGAAACATCACAGCATTCACGGCATCGTTCCCCTTTGGTATCTCCGGCCCGGCGCGTCCGCCTGCCGCAGGTGATTCCTTGCCAGCGCTTAAAGCAAGTTTCATATATCAGACGAATCGGAACGGCAAAGGGTTTTCGATCGGGAACAAATTCATTTGGGTATCCGTTTCATCGTCTGTTGTGATACCGAATGCTTGGAGCCCAAACTCCCGATTGCAGACTATCCGCTTCGGCAAGGATTGTCCGTGCGCCTGAAAAAAACGAACGCTCACGCCGTGCCAGGCGGGCACGGAGTGAGCGGAATAGAGCGTCTGTTCCATCATTCGGTTATCAAAAATGATGCCGTCAATCGCGGGTTTCTGCCAGCTTTTTCCTGAGCATAACAACATATACGCCAAAGAGCGCGACGGCGAACAAGATGCCCGCTGGATAAGCGATCGCAGCCGACAGGCCGAAGCCCTCGCCCGCCATCAGGATATAGGTCAGGCTGACCGCCGACATGAAAGCACCGGGCAGCGCCGTGATCAGCGAGCCGAAGCGGTATTTGCTTTCCTTCAGCAGATAGGCCGTCGCCACCCACAGGCTGATCATCGCCAGGGTCTGGTTGCTCCAGGAGAAGTAGCGCCACAGCACGTTAAAGTCCAATTGCGTCAGCACCGCGCCCACCGCCAGGAGCGGCAGGGTGATGATCAGGCGGTTTTTGATCTTCTGCTGATCCAGATGCGTGATCTCCGCCAGGATCAGCCGGGCGCTGCGGAACGCCGTGTCGCCGCTGGTGATGGGGCAGACCACCACGCCGACCACCGCCAGCGCGCCGCCCACCACGCCCAGCATGGTGTTGGAAATCTCATACACGGTGCCGGACTGGCCCAGGGTGGAGAGGGCATTATTCAGCACGTCCGTCGCGCCGTAGAAGGCCACGCCCGCCGCCGCCCAGATCAGGGCAATGACGGATTCGGCAATCATCGCGCCATAGAACACGGCGCGGCCCTGCTTTTCTGAGGTGATGCACTTGGCGATCATCGGCGACTGGGTAGCATGGAAGCCAGAGATTGCCCCGCAGGCTACGGTGACGAACATGAAGGGCCACACCGGCAGCCCCTCGGGATGCAGGTTGGAAAGGGTAATTTCGGGAATGGTGTAGCCGCCCGCCACGATGCCGCCCAGCACGCTCACCGCCATGACAATCAGGATCACGCCAAAGATGGGATAGAGCTTGCCGATCAGCTTGTCGATGGGCAGCAGCGTCGCCAGCACGTAGTACACCAGGATCACGATGATCCAGAAGGTCTCGTTCAGAGAATCCGGCGTCAGCCTGGCAATCAGCGCCGCGGGGCTGTTGACAAACACAGTCCCGCAGAGAATCAACAGCACGACGGAAAACACCCGCATGATCCATCTGGCCGTATTCCCCAGATAAATCCCGGACAGCTCCGCAATGGAAGCGCCCCGATGGCGGGAGGAGATCATACCGGACATAAAATCATGCACCGCGCCGCCCAGGATCGAGCCGAACACGATCCACAGAAACACCACCGGCCCGAAGCACGCGCCCATCAGCGCGCCGAAGATCGGCCCCGTGCCCGCGATATTCAAAAGCTGCACCAGAAAAGCCTTCCACGGCTTCATGGGCACGCAGTCCACGCCGTCGTTGATGGCGATGGCGGGCGTCTGCCGATCATCCGGGCCAAACACCTTTTCCACCACCTTGCTGTAAACAGCAAAGCCGACCAGAAGCACAACGAGGGAAAGAATCAATGAAATCATGAGAAACAAACTCCTTTTCAGTCATTGCGGCGCTGTCTGAACTGTACCGTTTTAGGCTGGCAAAACTTACTATGTATTCTTTTCAGCGTAACTGGCCAGCCGTGTCGGGTTCTTCAGACCAGCAGGCCAATTGATTGTAGGGGCGGATAGCATCCGCCCGCACGCAACTGGGCGGGTGTCGTTTGTTCCTATCCGTCTGAGTTTGCCTGGTTACGGGCGGATCATATCCGCCCCTACATCCGATAACCAAACAAATCGGGGGATAACCGGCATGACTGAATGGTTACTTTTCAGCGGCATTGAAACATCCGGCAAAACGCACGCCCTCCAGCTCGGAAACGGCCTCGATCTGCGCGTCCGTGATGCCCGCGTCACACGCCACTTCAAGGACGTAATGATACTTGCCCAGGAAGCTGCCCTCCGGACGGTCGTGAAGCGATACGGTTTCAAGCCCCGCGTCATGCGCTCGGACAAGAATATCATCAATCCAGCTGCCTTCGCACGTTACCACGAACACGGCGCGCGTCAGCCCAGCCTCCTTTAGCGGGCGGCTGGAAAGCACGTAAAAGCGCGTTTTGTTGGCATCGGAGATCTGCACGTTCTCCGCCAGCACCTCCAGGCCGTAGAGCCTGGCGGCTCCCGGCGCGGCGACGGCGGCGAGGGTTTTGTCTCCTGTTTCGGCTACATAGCTGGCCGCGGCGGCGGTGCTGGACATTTCCATGGCATCGGCATCCGGCAGATGCTCCGCGCGCCAAGTGGCGCTCTGGGTCAGGCCCTGGACGTGGGAAAAGACGATCTTGATCTCGTCGAGCTTCGTTCCCGGCACGCCCATTAATGTCTGGCTGATCGGCAGCACCACTTCGCCCACCACATAGGCGTCCTCCGCCGCAATCAGCGCGTCCACGTAGTTGACCACCGCGCCGCCCAGCGTGTTTTCCTGGGGAATGACGGCGAAATCCGCGTCTCCCGTCAGCACGTCCGTTATGGCGTCGTTCACCGTCGCCTTGGGAATCAGCGTTTCACCGTTCCGGAACCAGAACTGCGCGGCTTCCTCAGTATAAGTACCTTCCGGCCCAAGATAGCTGACCTTTACGGGACCTTCCGCGGATATCCGATCCTCCGCAACGGCAGAGAGCATGGACAACAGCAGTACCACAGCAAGGATGAGAATGAATGTTTTCTTCATCGTGGACACGCTCCTTTTCTGTATATGATTCTTCTTTGCTACAATTCCGCCAAATCATTTTTGAAATACGATCCAGTTGTGGGACCAGGGAACTGGGAGGCCAAAGAGGGTGACCACCTTTCCGGCCGCGCTCCTGAACCAGGAATAATTCCAGCCCGCGCCCATGTCCATATACAGGGCGTTGGTGACCCCCAGGCGCCGCAGTTCCTCCAAAAATTCTTCAAAGTGCAGCATGTTCACGGAATCAATGACGCAAAGATTTCCGTTCAGCTCCGCCAGCGTCCGGTAGCAGCGGGCCCTGGGCCGATTGATGCTCATCACGATTTCCCCATCCCGGATCAGGCCGAACTGCATGAAGCCGCTCCCGCCTTTGTCGGCGGCTTCCCTGACGGCTTCGGTGGGGTGATCGAACGCGAATGAAAACTGGCCGTCGGCGAAAGTGAAAGCCGCGTAGCTGTCCTTGTTGTAGGGGCTTTCATAGAGGACGCCGTTTACCGCGTGATCCCCTTCCACGTTTTCCTGGGTAAACCCCAGGCTGATTTCGTGCTGAAAGGCCGCGCCGCTGCACCAGGTAATGGAGGCGTCGGCTTTGGACGGGCGGTTTTCGCATACAAGGCCAATCTCGGAATACTCCGGGAAGATGACATACACCGTGCCGGTATTGTAAATCACGGTCTGCCCCTGGGGAAGAATCTGCTCCGCCGGCATGTTCGCGGCGGGGATGGCGTCCGGGATACGGACGTGATACTGGGAAATCAGGCCCATGAAAATGAATGCAAAAGCGGGAATTACGAAAAGAGAGGACGCGTACAAAAGGCGGTACAGCAGCTTCAGCGGCCAGGACTTCAGCTTTTCCGGGCCCCACAGGTAAAGGATCAGCGCCGCGATCTGCAAAAGCGCCAGCGTCAGGAACGCGGCGTGCAGAACGTTCAGCCACATCTGGGCCACGAAATAGATCGTGTACGCGAAGAGGGACAGGAGGGT
The DNA here is from genome assembly GCA_902788445.1 of uncultured Eubacteriales bacterium. Classification (GTDB taxonomy): domain Bacteria; phylum Bacillota; class Clostridia; order Christensenellales; family Aristaeellaceae; genus RUG563. The sequence goes on along the minus strand of CADAKE010000005.1, from coordinate 2,271 downwards.
GGTCGTCATCAGCCAGATGCCGGAGAGGCGCTCTCTGGTGCTCATTTACTTAGCCCCCTTTCGCGTTTATCCTTCCGAAGCTCCTGACGCAGGGCGTTGAAGGAATCGAACTGGGATTCCACGCTGATCAGCAGCAGCAAAAGCGCGATGTCCGTTACGTACCACAGGGCATTTTTCCACAGTTCAGCGGCGGGAAAGCCCAGAAAGCTGTTTGCCGCGAAGAGGAGGATGTACACCGCGAATTTCACCATCAGCGCCATGCGGTTCAGGATCATGTTCTTGGGATTGCCGTGAGAGGAATAGTTGATGAAAAAATGATTGATCGTGATGATCACCGTCATGAGGAACGCCATCCCGGCAGCCGCCAGATACAGGCTTCCCTGCACGCCGACCAGCAGATAGTTGTCAAAATCCTGCTCTCCCCACAGCTTGGCGATCACCAGATAAGCCTCCTGGTACATGAGACAGAACAGCACACCGCCCATGAGGCCCTTCGCCACATCCCATTTGAAAAACCGGAACGCCTGATACATGGCAGCCGCCGTTATGAGCTTCGTCACCAGTTCAAACACTTCAAAGGCTTCCCCTTCTCTGACAGAGAAGTACAGGGAAACAAGCCCCGTGACCAGGACAAGAATACATGTGACCGCCATGAAGCGTTCATTCAGGAACAATGAGGGGGCTTTTTTTGCTGTGCCGCCGCTGCCTTTCATGTTTACCACCATGCTTTCGTAAGGATGTCTGCCATGATGCATTTGGTATACCCTTCCACATTTTAAATGCATTTGTGTACGATCAAAATATTGAACCCGTTTTCATAGCGGTACTCCACCTGATCCATGCCGTCAACTTAGGGCATCGTATTGCTCTCCTTTGAGGCATTTGCGTTTCAGCAAATAAAATCTTACTACATTTGGAAGCTGAAAACAAGCGGGTTTCCATATTGTCAAATTCAAAAATGCTTCCCCGACAGCGCAGCGCCCGGGAAGGCTTGCTCAGGCTTGCGGTACGAAGGCGCGTCCCCGTACCGCATCATCAGCCTCTTCTCAAGGGAAAGGCTGCTTGGAGGATTACTTCTTCTTTTTGTCGAGAAGGAAGAGGGAAACTCCAATAATACAGCCGCAAATCAGCGGGACAATAATGTTCGACGTGACCTTGAACTGGAATTCACCCTTATCAATCCACACGTTCAAGATATAGGTAATCACATTCCAGACGATGGGAAAGCCAATGACATAAGCAATAAATTTTGCCCATTTGTTTTTCATGATTGATTCATCCCAAATGTAATGATATATCGTTTATGCGAAAGACGCGCCTTTCGCATGTCGCCCTTATCAGACGTTCACGCGGTCTTGGGACGCCAGAGAAAGAAAGCTGACTTGCGTTTCTGAAAACACGCTTTCACTCCCATTTCCCATCTTGAATGAATGCGCCTTTTCATCTGCGGCTGAACTTTTCCTGCCGTGGTATTATTCGCCTTTGACAAAATAAACGTTCATGAACTCATTGGAGCAAACCATCCCGCCGTCGCTGGTCAAATTGCACTGCTGGGTATATCCATCCGCTGTGACGAACAGCGCGCCGTCCTTGAACTCGACGGTGCACTCAATGGGCGCTTCGTTCGCCTCGCCGTTGGCAGAAAACGCCATCGTCACGCCGTTTTCCGAGATCGTGAACTGCGCGGCCACGGTCAAATCGAACTGCGCCAGCATATCCGGGGACAGGGAGATGCCGCCGGAAATCTCGACGTGATCCAGCGTCCAGACGCCATAAAACTGATCAATCGCTTCGGCGGCCGCCCAGCAGCGCGCCGAACAGGGAGCTGAAATCAAAGGCGCTTTCACTTTCGGCGGGGGCCGCGTCGTCCTTGGGCGCTTCCTGGCCTTTCTCAGCGTTCAGAAGCGCCCCAAACAGCGCAGACAGCGCCTGGGCGTTCCCGGTCTGTTCTTCGCCTTTTGCCGTTTCTTCGACAGGTTTGGCAGGTTCGCTTTCCTGGGTGGCTAACGCGCCGAACAGTGAAAACAGGGCCGTCAGGTCCCCCTCACTCATGGTCTCTTCCTCGGCGGTCCCCGCATCGCTGTCGGTACTGAGGGCCAGCGCGCCCAACAACTGCATCAACCCTTCAAGCTGGGTTGCTTCCTTTTCGTCGGTTGCTGCGGACTCCGCAAGGGAGAAGGCTGGGACGGCCGTCAGCAGCATGGTCAGGGTGAGCATCATCGCAAGCAGTTTTTTCATGGTATTTTTCTCCTTTCTTTATATGGTAATTGT
>CADAKE010000004.1 GCA_902788445.1 uncultured Eubacteriales bacterium | reverse complement strand
CATGCCGCAGCCGGTATCGGCAACTGATACCACCGCCCATTCGTTTTCCGGGCGGACGGTTACCTGGATCGCGCCGCCCTCCGGCGTGAACTTCACGGCGTTGGAAAGCAGATTGTTCCACACCAGGGTCAGCAGTTCGGGATCGGCATTCACCAGGATGCGCTCGTCCATATCGCATTGCAGGTCGATTTGTTTTTCTTCCATCGCTTCGTCAAAGGCAAGCAGGCACTCCGCCACCTGCTCGGTCAAGTCGTATTCCTGCACCTTAGGGCTGATCTGCTGGTTTTCCAGCTTGTTCATTTTCAGGATGTTGGTGATCAGCGCGGTCATGCGCTGGGTGGCTTTGTCGATGCCCTGGGCGTATTCCGTTCGCTGGGCGTCGGTCAGATGATCGCTTTGCAGCATTTTGGAATAGTTGCGGATCACCGCCAGGGGTGTTTTCAATTCATGGGATACGTTGGATACGAAATCCGTCCGCAACGTATTTGTATTTGATAATTCCTCCGCCATCAGGTTGAAATCCTCCGCGATGCGGCTAAAATCCTCGCTGGCCACGGTGAATTTGCTGGTGTCGATGCGGGCGGAAAGGTCGCCCTCTGTCATGCGCTGGGTGGCCTCCCGGATGCGCCTCACAGGCCGATCCACCGTAATTTTGCGAATGATCCATTCCACCAGACAGCAGAAAAAGCTGAGGAAAAAGATGTTGCCGAAGGTGAACAGGGCATTTTGCGCCAGCACCGAATAGTCGATTTTCATGGAGTTGAGGAACAGCAAAAAGGAGGATGTGACCACAAAGGAAATCAGCAGAAAGAAGGTCGCATACCGCCAGATGAGAAACCCCTTGCGGCTGTTCATTTGAGGATCACCGCCTTGTAGCCCAGGCCCCGCACGGTCTGGATTTCAAAGGCATCGCAGCCCGCGAACTTGTCCCGCAGCTTGTTCATATACACGTCCACCGTCCGCAGGGTGGAGGAGGAATCAGCATCCCAGAATTCATCCATGAGCTGGGCCCGGGTGAAGGTCTTTTTGGGGTAGGACAAGAGCTTATACAGGATATTGAATTCCCGGGTGGTCAGCGTGACTTCCTCGCCGTCCACGGTGCAGGCCCGCTCATCCGCGTCCAGCACCACGTTGCCCACTGTGATCCTGTGGCTGTTGGCGATCTTCGCCCGGCGCAGCAGCGCCCCGATGCGCAGCACCAATTCCTCCAGGTCGATGGGCTTCACCATGTAATCGTCCACCCCGATCTGGAAGCCCTGCCGCTTGGCGGCAAAATCGTCCCGGGCGGTCATGAACAGGATGGGCATGTCCTTGCTGTTCTCCCGCACCGTCCGGGCAAATTCAAACCCGTCCATCCCCGGCATCATGATGTCGGACACGATGAGGTCGTACAAATCGTTGTATAGTGTATTAAAAGCATCATTGGCATTCAGGCAGCCAACGGCTTCATATCCGTTTTGTTTTAGGTATGCGCACACCTGCTGGTTCAGCTCCCGATCATCCTCCACAACCAGAATACGGAACATAGAAAGCCCTCCTTTGGGATCGGATGAACTCATTATAACACAGCTATTGTTAAAGTTGTGTTAATGCTGAACCCTTGTTTGAGTGATATATGAACATCTACGCTCACTCCTCCCGTGAAGCCAAGAAATCAGCGGCAAGGTTGCTGGATCAGGTCACGGGTGTGTAAACAAATCGGCAGAAAAAATCTTTCCCTTGTTTTCACCTGATAAGGGAAAAACAAGGGAAAGATTGCCGATTGAGCGGATGCAATCAGCCGAATCACAAAGAAATCAAGGGTTATGTTTGGATTTATAGATAAATTCCGATTTGTCCATGATGTTCTTTCTTCAATACCGCGTATTCGTATTATATCAGAATCCCGTCGCAATGGTCGATCTCGTGTTGGATGATCTGAGCCGTGAAGCCCTCGAAGGTACCGGTACGGGGATGAAACGCCTGATCCTGATAGCTTACCGTGATCTTCCAGTATCGCCTTGTTTTCCGCACGCCCGCCAGGGACAGGCAGCCCTCTTCGGTTTCATATTCGCCGGACGCGGCGGTGATCTTCGGATTGACCATGATCATTTGCATGGGGCCGTTGCAGAACACGATGATGCGCTTCTTTTCGCCGATCATGTTGGCGGCCATGCCCACACAGCGGTCCAGATTGGCCCGCAGGGTGTCCATGAGATCAACGATGATCTGCCGGTCGGCTTCCGTGGCGGGCTCGGATTTCTGAGCCAGAAACAGGGGATCATGCATAATGGGTCTGATCATTGAGCGCCTCCTGTATCATCCGTTCAAAGCTCTCCGCGAATCGTTTGTCGTCCTCTTCCGTGCGCTTGGCGGGGCCTTTCAGGTGATGCTTGCCGCTGCGGCGGGCTTTCTTCGCCAGATGGCGATCCATCAGCAGCCCGTCGATGTTCTCATCCGTGAACCACTTGCCGCTCTGGTGGATGGCCCGCGCGCCTTTGCCCAGCGCCAGCGCCGCAACGCCGTAATCCTGGGTGATCACGATATCACCGCGCTGACACAGATTGATCAGCGCAATATCCACCGCGTCCGCCCCTGCGCTGATGACCTTCACCGCACTGTAATCCGAGGTCAGCACATGGTTGGTGTCGCACAGCAGCGTTACGGGGATTCCATGCTTCCGGGCGATGTCCTCCGCAATGCGCGTCACCGGACAGGCGTCGGCATCAACATAAATCATCATCGGATTTCCCGCGTCTCCTCTACAATTTCCGCGTCCGTGGCCGTTTCCACAAACTGTGATATTTCATCCATCAGGCTGTCCGCCAGGGCGTTGTGCGGCACAACGGCGGCAAGGCCGAGGACGATAATTTGATGGGTGTCCTGCGCGTCAATCTCAGCCGCGGACACATGGAAGCGGTTTTGCAGCTGCGCGACGAGGCTTTTGACAATCATTCTCTTTTCTTTCAGGCTGTGGACCCAGGGGGCACGCAGCCGGAAAATCATTGCCGCGATGATCATCTTATGATGAACCTTCCTTTCTGCTGCGGCCAAACACCGTGTATTCCATCCCTTGCTCACCGTGATCGGATCGGTAGACAGAAAACTCAGCTTTTATACAATTATATCATAATTCCTAATCTTTGTCGCCTGCTTTGAAATGATATATCGGCTTCATTCTGGATACAATTTCCGCAGTGGGTTCGATATTGGCAATGATTTCGTCGACGGGCTTATAGGCAAAGGGCGATTCATCCAGTGCTCCCTTGGTGACGCAGGTGGTGTAAATACCCTTCATGGCGTCATTGTATGCTTAGCGCGAAGGAAAGGGGATGAAATGATGAATTATCCAAACTATCCGCAGAATGCAGATGTACTTTCCCCGGCAGCAAGGATATTCCCCGCGTTTCGCCGCCCGTTGGGGATTGACGAACGGCCTGATCAGGAATAGAATGAATCCTGAAAAGGGAAGGCATAAGGAGGCATTCTTCTCATGAAAAGCTACGCGATTATGCACCTGGAGCGGCATGTCGCCACGGTTCGCGGGGACGGTACATGTACCGTTTATTTTCCCCGGTTCATGCCTTATAAGCTCAAAAAAGCGTAAAGTTTTTTCACTCCTCCAAAATAAAAATAAACGCGAATCATTGCCGTATCGTATTTGCGCAATGACTCGCATGTATCGTGTCTAATGTATTCGATTCAGTTGAATGATAGCCCAGCGCCCCAAAATCCGCCATGGAATTGCTGGGGAAATTTAGACGGATTCCTTCATCCCGCAATCTTTTTCGCCAATCGGATGGCGGGCCGCTGGGTGAGAAGGCTGACGATGAAGCAGGAAATCCACACCGGGCCGATCATTTCCAGGAAGCCGCCGGGAATGGTGGACAGGGGCAATCCGCCAAGCAGACAGGCCGTAAACCAATGCATCACCGCCGTCATGATCGTGCAGAAGATGGTGTTCACAACCAGGTTCACCAGGATATCGAACGTCCAGGTGCCCTTCTTTGCGCCGCACTTTTCCGCGAAGGCGAAGCCCCACTTGTCCGTGGGGATGAAGAAGGCGATCAAAAAGGCGATGAAGTAGGAAAAACAGAAGCTGATCGCCATGCTCCCCCATTCAAAGTGTTCCATGTGTCCATGGCGAATGTTCACCCATTGGGCCACGAAGCTCATGGTCAGGGAGATGGGCAGATTCATGAGCAACGATTTTATGACCTTGAATTTGTTCACGTGGAAAGCCTCCATCCGCAAGATGTCTTGGAAAAAATTCTGCAACGATCTGTGGGACCGGAAGCAGCGCCGATCATTCCGGCTGCTTCATTTCAAAGGTGGGCAGCGCCCGGTACAGCTTGTAAACGAGGAAGGAACAAACGCCGGTTCCAAGCAGGAAAACGAGAAGCAGCGCGTCCAGCCAGCCCGTCCAATTCTGGACGCAGGACACGATGGCGGCGATCACCGCCACCAGCGCCAGCAGCATATGCAAGAGGCACGGCAGGCGAATGAAATGGTCGATGGCTTCAAATTCCCGCTGGTACATATGCTCCTTGGCCCGGTAAAACCGGATCACCCCGATGATTTCCGCGGCCAGGGCCACCAGTGCCGCCGTGGCGGCGAAGGAGACCCAGTTGTGCCGCGTGACGCCGGTGGGGATCAGGCCGCAGGCGATAGAGATGACCCAATTGATCTTAACCAGAAACACAAGCCGCTTTTTGGTTTGCCGGAGCTCTGTTTCTGGGGCGCTCCAGCCGTACCATTTTGTGTTGGTGATGAACCGGGGCATAACACCACCTCGCTTTTTCAGAGTTCAGAGTGCAGAGTACAGAGAAGTCTGCGTTACAAAAACTGCGTGAAATCCGATTTTGCTCAGAGTAACTAAACTGCACTCTGTACTCTGAACTCTGTACTCTCTTTATGTGCTACTTGATATTATAAAGCTTCTCCGCATTGCCATGTAAGATGAGTTCCTTGTCATCTTCGGAAATATCCAGCTTCCTGACGAAGTCCGCCCCCTCCAGCAGCCACACGGGCCGCACGGGATAGCTGGTGCCGAACAGGATATGATCCGCGCCCAATACCTTCACGGCGCATTCCAGCTGTTCCTTGCCCCAGGGCTGGGCATGGCTCATTTCAAAGAAGATATTGTTTTTGAGCTGCTCCACAACCAGCTCGTTATCGTCCTTGAACCGGCTGACGGCTTCTTTCACTTTGGGGCGCTTCGGGAACCAGAGGCTGGTATAGGCGAAGAACCCGCCGCCCAGCATGGAGTGCACCAGCTTTATGTTGGGATATTTGGTAAAGAATCCGCTGAACAGTTCCCGCCCGATGGCGGTAGCCTGGTCGATGCAGCGGCCGTAGCTGCGGCGCAGGTTGGTATAAGCCGTCAGGCTGTCGTACTGCACGGGCACTGGGGTATGATGCACATAGCAGGTGACGCCCCGCCTGTTCAGGTAAGCGAAGAAGGGCGCAAACGCCTCGTCGTCCAGGTACAGATTGCCGTAATGGGCAGAAAGCTGTAAACCGCCGAAATGCAGTTCGTCCAGGCAGCGGTCGATTTCCTTAAATACGGCGGGTGTCCCTTGCGGTGGCACCACGCCCAGGCCCGCCATGCGCCCGGAAGAACGCTTGACGTGTTCCGCCATGCCGTCGTTGAACAGGCGGCACATGTCGAGGCTCATCCATTCCTGCTGGCAGGAGAGCTTCAGCACGGCCTGGTCGATACCGGCTTTGTCCATATCGCCCAGCTGCTTTTCCAGCGTATAGTCGCCCTGGACATAGTTCAGGTTTTCGCTGCCCACGGGCTTTTCAATGACATATTGTTTTAAGCCGGTATCATGGTTTTCTTTTAGATACCCCTTGATGCCGTACTGGACGGGAATCTCGGCCAGGAATTTTTCCGCCAGCGCTTCGTCGGTAAATAATTCTTCCGGGAACCAATACAGGTTGGCGTCGATCACTTTGCTCATGGCGTCCCCCTCATTTCACTTGATGATCAAAAATCTTGTTAATATCGTACACGATGGCGCAGGGCGGCGTGCCGTACATGCGCTTGGTGGTTTCCTGCTTTTCATTCCAGCGCACGTCCTCAATCTTGCCGTCGCTGCCCTTCTTCTGGTGCTTGGGGCCGTCGCCGGGATGGGGCAGTTTGCGCTTCCACACGATGCGGCCTTGTTCGTCGGTCTGCTGCCAATTGTTGAAGGGCGGGTCCTCCCGGGGCTCTCCCTCCGCACCGTTCAGCACGGCCTGGCAGTTATCGTAAATCTTTTGCACGATATCGTCTTCCGCCCTGCCCGGGCCGCCCCACACGGCGTCGTAATCCTTGCGATAGGGCAGCAGCTTTTCGCTCAGGCGCGCCCAGTTTTCCACCGTGGTGTTGATGGGCTTGCCGAAGGGCATCCCGTATTCGTCGCCGGTAAACAGCAAACGGCCCACTTTGTCCAGCAGCACGATGCTGCCCACGGCGTGGTCAGGCATCTTGAATACCAGCAGGTCGCGGCCTTTCAGCGGGATGGTGTCGCCGTCCTCCACGATCTGCGTTTCGTAATTCCGGGGGAAGTAAATGCCCTCGAAGCTGGGGAAGGGCTGGGTGGCCAGGGGCACAGATTCCGCCGCCATGTACACCAGGTCGAAATACCCGTCGTTGGCGGTGTGGTCGAAATGGTGGTGGGTGTTGATGATCCGGGGCACATCGTGGCCGATCAGGTTTTTGCAGTATTCCCGGATGTTGCCCGCGCCGTAACCGCTGTCAATCAGGATGGCGTCGCCGTCTTCCCCCTCCAGCAGGTAGGAAAAATCCCCGTCGGACAGGATCTTCCAGGTCTTGGGCGCGATCTCCTCCACCCGGTAATAGGGCTCGCTCATGGGCGTGCGGTTGCCCTCCTCGTCCTCCAACAGGATGTTGCTCTTGCTGGAAAAGTCAAACCATTTTTTCTCGCTCATGATCTTGTCCTCGTCTTTCTGAAACAGTTTTATCAAGCCTTCCCCTTGAGGGCAATGTTGTCAACTTAAGAGAAATTGACGGAGAAACTTTTCAATCAACACCCCCGCATTGTCATCCCGAGCGAAGGTGAGCCAGAGGCGAACCGTAGTCGAGGGACCTGAAAGCTGGGCATTATGTTGCTTGGTTGAACACGTTTCTCTCAGGTCCCTCGACTCCGTTCCGCTCTCGCTCCACTTCGCTCGGGATGACAGTGTTCGTTGGTTGGTATAAGTTCCTTGATTGGTATCGTTTCACCTTAAGTTGACGACATTGCCCTTGAGGGGAAGGTGGGCCGCGCAGCGGCTCGGATGAGGTGACGCTTCCGTCCGGCGAAGGAAAAAACGTCACCTCATCAGTCAGGCTGCGCCTGCCAGCTTCCCCTCAAGGGGAAGCCTTTTGGATACGCTTACAGAATGTCCTGGTTCAGTTCCCTGGCTCGGCAGCAGGAGATATAGTGATTGGGCAAAATCTCCTCCAGCTGCTGGGGCTGCTTGCAGGCTTCCGTAGCGTAAGGGCAGCGGGCGGCGAAGCGGCAGCCGGGCTTGGGGTCGATGGGGCTGGTGATTTCGCCCTGCAGCTTGATGCGCTCATGGGGATGGTCGATATCCGTGCTGGGGATGGCCGACAGCAGCGCCTTCGTATACGGATGCAGCGGCTTTTTGAACAACTCCTTGGCGGGGCTGGTCTCCACCAGCTGGCCCAGGTACATGACGCAGATATCGTCGCTGATGTGGCGCACCACGGAAAGGTCGTGGGTGACGAACATGTAGGTCAGGCCCTGCTTTTCCTGGAGGTCCTGGAGCAGGTTCAAAACCTGGGCCTGGATGGAAACGTCCAGGGCGCTCACCGGCTCGTCGCACACGATGAAGTCCGGGTTCAGACTCAGGGCCCTGGCAATGCCCACGCGCTGGCGGCGGCCGCCATCCAGTTCATGGGGATAGGCATGGCGCAGGCGTTCATCAATACCCACCAGCTTCATCAGCTCGTCGGTTTTCTGGTCGATCTCGGCTCGGGTCTTATAGCGCTTGGAGAGTTTCAAGGGCTCCCGGATCACGTCCTCCACCGTCTGGCGGGGGTTCAGGGAAGAATAGGGGTCCTGGAACACGATCTGCATCTTCTCGTTGATCTCGTGCATCTGGTGCTTGTCCACACGGGTAATATCTTTCCCGTTCATGAAGATTTGCCCGTCGGTGGATTCCAGCAGATGGATGATGGTGCGGCCCAGGGTGGATTTGCCGCAGCCCGATTCGCCCACCACGCCCATGGTCTTGCCCTTCTCGATCTTGAAGGAGATATCGTCCACGGCGTGCAAGGTGCCCTTGGGGGTGTTGAAATACTTTTTGAGGTGCTTGACCTCGATCATCGGAACAGACATTTCTTACACCTCCTTGGCCTTTTGAGCGGCAATTTCATTTAAGCGGCAGCAGCGGCACAGGTGGCCTCCGCCGATATCCTTGAGTTCAATGTGCTCCTTGCGGCATTCCTCGGTGGCATAGGGGCAGCGGGGGTTGAAGGCACAGCCCTTGGGCAGGTCGGCGGGGTTCGGCGGCAGGCCCTCGATGGGAGAAAGCCGTTCCACGTCGCTGTTGAGGTCGGGCAGGGAGCCGAACAGGCCGATGGTGTAGGGATACTGGGGATTGTGGAAGATCTGCTCCTTGGTGCCGTATTCCATGATTTCGCCGGCGTAGATGACGGCCACGGTGTCGCACACCTCGGCCACGATGCCCAGGTCGTGGGTGATCATGATCATGGAGGTATTCAGCTTTTGCTTTAAGTCGTTGATCATGTCCAGCACCTGGGCCTGGATGGTCACGTCCAGGGCGGTGGTGGGCTCGTCGGCCAACAGGAGCGTGGGGCTGCACGCCAGGGCCATGGCGATGACCACGCGCTGCTTCATGCCGCCGGAGAACTGATGAGGATATTCATAGTAGCGCTCGCCGGAAATGCCCACCATTTCCAGCATCTTCTTGGCCTTTTCGGTGGCCTCGTGCTTTCCGCAGTGCTCGTGCAGATGAATGACCTCGGCGATCTGCTCGCCCACGCGCATGATGGGGTTCAGGGCGGTCATGGGGTCCTGGAAGATCATGGAGATTTCCTTGCCCCGAATCTTCTGCATATCCTCTTCCCGGATTTTCAGCAGGTCCTTGCCCTCAAACTCGATTTCACCATTGGGCACCCGGGCCGGGGGCTCGGGCAGGATGCGCAGGATGGCCCGGGCGATGGAGGTTTTGCCCGCGCCGGTCTCGCCCACCAGACCAATGGTCTTGCCCTTTTCCAGATCGAAGGATACGTGATTAACGGCGTGGATGACCTCGCCTTCGGAGGTGTACTCCACGGACAGGTTTTTGACGGACAGAAGAGTGTTTGCCATGGGGATTCCTCCTTTCTTAATTCTTCAGCTTCGGGTCCATAGCGTCGCGCAGGCCGTCGCCCAGCATGTTCAGGCACAGCACCACGATCATGATCGCCAGACCGGGGGAGATGCACAGGTGCGGATATTTGGTGAGCATGGATTTGCCTTCGCTCAGCATCGCGCCCCATTCGGGGGTCGGCGGCTGTACGCCAAGGCCGATGTAGGAAAGGGACGCGGCCTGGAGAATGGTGTTGCCGATGCCCATGGTGACGGACACGATGACGGGGGCGATGGAGTTGGGCAGGATGTGGGAGGTGATGACCCGCCACTTGGAGCAGTTGATCTTTTCAGCAGCTTCGATGTATTCCTGCTTGCGCACCGTCAGGATGGAGCCGCGGAGCAAACGCACCGTCATGGGGATGCCGCCGATGGACAGGGCCAGGATGGTGTTGCCGATGCCGCTGCCCAGCGCGGCGGAAATGGCGATGGAGAGCAGCATACCGGGGATGGCCTGGATAATGTCCAGGATGCGCATCACGATGTTGTCCACCTTGCCGCCGTAGTAGCCCACCAGCGAGCCCAGCAGCACGCCGATCACGGTGGAAACCAGGGTGCTCATCAAGCCCAGCCACAGGGAGGCGCGGGCGCCGTACATGATGCGGGAGAGGATATCGCGGCCCATGGCGTCACAGCCGAAGAGGTGCTGGAGGCTCGGGAGCGCGTAACGGTCGGCTTTGCTGGTCTTGGCGTAATCATAGGGGGTGATGTAGGGAGAAAGAATGGCCATGAGGATCAAAAGCAATAGGACGACCAGACCGATCATAGCCACTTTGTTTTTGCGAAGGCGGTGCATCACCTGGCCGAACTGGCCCTGGCGGCGATTGCGGATGCCGACGTCAACGGCTTTCTGCATAGCTTAGGCGCCTCCTTTCGCGGCAGCTGCTTCGGGAGCTTTTTTCATCTTCTTCTTGCCTTCATACTGCGCCTTGATGCGCGGGTCCACGAAGGCGTACACGATATCCACCAGCAGCATGATCAGGCTGAAAATCAGACCCAGGATCAGCACGCCGCCCATCACCACAGGATAGTCGCGGCTGTTGATGGCGTCGGTCATATAGCGGCCCACGCCGGGGATGGCGAACACGTTTTCAATGATCACGGTGCCGCCCAGCATCATGCCCATGCCGTTGCCGACGATGGTGATGATGGGGATGAGGGCGTTGGGCAGGGCGTGCTTGAAGAGCACGGTCTTGCTGTTCAGGCCCTTGGCCTTGGCGGTCACGATATAGTCAGAGCGGATGACCTCCAGCATGGAGGAGCGGGTATGGCGTGCCTGGGAGGCGATGCCCGCGAAGGAGTTGGCAATGCAGGGCAGGATGAAGGAGGCCAGGCCGTTGGAAATACCGGAGGTGGGCAGCCAGCCCAGGTTCACCGCGAAGATCAGCACCAGCATCAATGCCAGCCAGAAGGCCGGGATGCTGACGCCCACCAGCGCCAGGAACATGCTGACCCGGTCCCACAGCCCATTATGATGGGTAGCGGCCATGATGCCCAGGGGCGTGCCGATGAACACCTGCAAGGCCATACACAGAAGGGCGATCACCAGGGTGTACTGCATGCGCTCCATCAATCCGGCGAACACAGAGGTGCCAAACTTATAGGAAGTGCCCAGGTCGAACTTGATGAAGGTCTGGTACAGGTAGCGGCCCAGACGGACGATATAGGGATCGTTCAGGCCCATTTCCTCGCGCTTGGCGGCCAGTTCCACCGCCGAGGCGCTGGGGCCCAGCAGGCTCTGCGCCGGATCGCCGGGGCAAATATACATGATGGAGAAGATCAGGACAGCGATGCCCAGCATGACCGGGATCATCCACAGCAATCGCTTTCCGATATATTTGATCATAAAGCGGTTCTCCTCCCTTGTCTGAGTTGAAAAGGCGCTGCGGCTACGTTATGCCGCAGCGCCTTCTTTTATCGGGTTACGCTGGTTTATCTTTAGATCAATACTCGCAGGCGCCGGGCAGGATCTGGCCGCGGAAGCAGGTGGCAGCCTTGGTCACGACGGTGGTGTGGGCCAGGTTGTTCACCTTGGACACCAGGCCGTATTCATAGCACTGTTCCTTCAGGTACTGATGGAAAGCGTCCATGTTTTCGGGGCTGTTGTCGTTGATGGCGGCTTCGATGAGGGACTGCAGGGTGTCGTCCTTCACATGGCCGACGGTCTTGCCGTAGGTCTGGTCGCGGGCGTCCAGGGTCAGCTTCCACACGTTGGTGAGCAGGTTGGAGGAGCCGCCTTCGTCCAGCATGATGTCCCATTCGCCGGAGTTCTTTTCGTCATACTTGTAGGTGCCGAACAGCGCGTTGTCGTAGCCGATCAGTTCCACGTTGATGCCGAAGAAGCCCAGCGCGGCCTGGATGGTGGTGACGATCTTGGTGTTGTCATCGGCCACGTTGTAGAGCAGACGGTAGGTCTTGCCGGCGGAAACGCCCGCTTCGGCAAACAGGGCCTGGGCCTTTTCCTCGTCATACTCGTAGTATTCTTCGTCGTTCCAGGATTCCACGAAGTCCGGGTACTTGTTGTTGCCCACGGTCTTGGCGTGATAGCCGATGTCGTCAAAGGCGAAAGCGATGATATCGTCCACGTCCACGGCGTAGGCAATGGCCTGGCGCTCGGCGGCATTGGGGATGGAATCGTAGTTGAAGATCAGGTACTTGGTGGTGTTGTCGGGAATCTGGGTCACGTCGAAGCCTTCAACGCCCATGAAGTCGGAGATGTAGGAACCGTCGATGGCGGCGGAAATGTCGATTTCCTTGGTTTTGAGAGCATTCACCAGCTGCACGGGGTCGGGAATGATCTTGAAGGTGATTTCATCCACGTTGTGCTTGGAGGTGCTCACCAGCAGTTCGTCCTTCTGCCAGTAGTTTTCGTTGCGCTTGTAGGTGATGGTGGAGCCGGTCTTGTAATCAACCACCTGATAGGGGCTGGTGGTGATGGGGTCGGTAGCCATCTTGTCAGCGGAGGCTTCATAGGCGGCTTGGGTGACGATGGGGCATTCCATCAGCAGGGATTCCAGATCGCCCGCGGCCAGGGCGGTGAAATGGAACCGGGCCACGTAGTCGCTCAGCACTTCCACGCTGTCCACGGAGGAGAGCTTGGGCAGGTTGCCGTCGGCCTTGGCGGTGTCAAAGCAGAACTTGATGTCGCTGGCGGTCAGCTTGTTGCCCGCCTGGTCCACGATGTAGTCGTAGATTTCCACGTCGTAGGTCAGGTCGTCCACGGGGGTGAGTTCCTTCATCAGGCAGCCGACGAAATTGTCGCCGTCCTTGACCATCAGCATTTCATAGGTGGTGAACAGGATACCGATGCGGCCCAGGCCCATGCCCTGGAAGGGGCCGATGTTGCCGGGATCGCCCGCCAGGCCGACCACCACGGACGCGCCCTGTTCGGCGGAGGCGAAGCTCGCCATCGAGAGAACCATGATCAGAGCCAGAACCAGAGATAAGAACTTTTTCATGAGGATACCTTCCTTTCATTCTGTTCTTTGGGTTCGTGTGTATAGCGAAGCGCCTGATCCTTGACGCTTATGCTCGTTGGGAAAATGGGTTTCCTTGGTTTTTACACTTTGAGTATAATGGATTTGTCGGCCAGAATCAAACCGTTTTTCGCGGTTATTGTCGCAAAAAATGGGATAATCACAGCCAGTCGTTACCGCTTCAACAGCGCGGCGGCTTCTTTGACCAGCATCTCCGCCGCCCCAGGCGCGAAGGGGGAATTGATGGCTTCGTACATACAGCGGTCATAAGCGCTTTGATCGGCCATGTATTTCGCGCCGCCGTTGATCATGGTGGCGGCCAGGGTGATGGGATAGGGGCTTGCTTCCTGAAGCTGTTTGAGCGTGGGATAGGTCAGTTCCGGCTTGACGCCGATGATGACCAGATCGCCCAGGGCGAACAGTTCGATGGTCTGTTCCTTTTCTCCATCCAATTCCCATGCGCAGGAATGGGTGGGTTTCAATTCCCGCAGGTTGCGGTTCATTTTCTTAGCAGGAGCATAGAAGGAGCGGGATGCCGTCTTTGCCTGTCCGTTTAATTGTACGCCGTCATTCCGCAAAGCCGCCATCACATCGGTGGCCAGCTTCTGCCCCAGCGTCTCAGCCAGCGGGATGCCGTCTTCATGCAGGTCGATTTCCTGATAGCCGCCCTGTCCGTCCGGCGCGTATCCCTTGGCTCGTTTGACGGGAGCCTGATCCCCCGCCGCGCCGATCATGAACATGACCGTTGCGCCGGGATAGCGCTTTTCCAGCTCCGCGCAGGCGATGCCCGCCAGATCGCCGGACACGCATTTGCCGTCCGCCGCGCCGGTGCCATCCAGGATGGAGGACTGCACGTTGGCGTGGAGCAGCAGTGCTTTGGTTTTTCCTTCCTGCTTCACTTCCAGTACCGTCAGCGTTTTGTCGCTGGGGCCGCTTCCGCCGCAGCCGATCCACCAACCGTCGGGCAATTCGATATCCCGGCTGGCGATGACGCTAATTTCGCCCTGGAACAAGGTCAGTTTGCTGTCTTTTGCTTCCTGCTTGGCCTGCCATACCGCCGCGCGAATGGCGTCACCCAGGGTGCGCTGCAAAAGCGTGCGCTTTTCCTTTTCTTCCTCCGTTTTCAGCGCGAAGTCCGGCAGGATGTGGGGCGCGGAGAAGGTGTGCGTCGCCGCCGCCCAAACCTGGTTTTCCTCAATACCCAGCAGAATCGCCGTTTCCTTTTTGATGCGGGCGCATTCCTCATCCGAAAGGGAAGTCATTTCGATGGACACCAGGGCGAAGGGAGTTTTTTCATCAATGAAAAATACGCGCACATATAAAGGATGCGCCTGTTTCACGAATCCTTCCGTGGGAAAGAAACCCGTGGGGAATTCCATTTTGCTTTGGCCGATGCCGATTTTCATGCTCATCGCCTCCTGCAATTTTGTTTGATCCGGTACACATTTGATCATTTCTGACAGCATCATTATAGCGGGAATGCTTGGCAGCAATCAAACCGTTTTTCGCGGGTATTGTTGCGAAAAATGGGACAATCTATTTCCTTCTTGCTACGCTATCATCTGGTAATTATTTCTCCGTGATTGACATTTTCTCACTTTAGCGCTATAATTATTGCACAAAACAGGATAATAAACATAAAGAAGGGATTTTCATGGAACTGAAATACATCCGTGAATTTGTATCTTTAGCGGAGACAGGCAGTTATTTTGAAACGTCAGAACGGCTATTCATCACAACCTCTTCGCTCTCCCGCCACATCAAGGCGCTGGAAGAGGAACTTGGCATTCCGCTGTTTGACCGCACGACCCGCAAAGTGGAACTGAACCGCCACGGCAGGCTGTTTTTGCCTTATGCCAAGCAGTTCGTCAAGATCGACGACGAATGCGCCATGGCCTTTGACGAGGAAGTGATGTACTCCAAGGGCGCCATCGGCATTGGCTCCATCCCCATGATGAAGGCGTACAACATCAGCCGGATCTTGCAGCAATACCGCCAGAATAACAAAAACGTGATCATCAACATCCACGAGGCCGATTCCACCCCCTTGGCGGAAATGCTGCGCAAGGGCGAAATTGACTTCGCTTTCCTGCGAAACAAGCACATTTCCGTGGACGAATTTGAAACCATCCCCATTTCCGAGGATCATCTGGTGGCTGTGCTGCCCAAGGCCCATCCCCTGGCCCGGCATAAAACCATCACCTTCAAGCAGCTGGAAAACGAATCCCTGCTGCTGATCAGCAAAAATTCCTTTATGTACAAGCTGTGCACCGACTTGTGCCGGAACGCGGGCTTTGTGCCCAAGGTGGTGTTCACCAGCCAGCGGGCGGAAAACCTGGTGGAATTGATCGACCAGGGCACCGGCATCGCCCTGCTCATGAGCAAGCCCGTTGCGCCGATTCTGCCTGATAACCTGACCCTGGTGGATATCGAGCCCCGGGTGACCACCACCGTGTTCCTGGCGTACCTGAAGGACCGGAAATTCAATACTGCCTGCAAGCGATTCCTGGAACTGGTCAAAACCGTTCCCTTTGAAGGGGCGTAACAGAAAGGCGCTGACCGCATCAGATCAGCGCCTTCGTTTACCGGAAGAAATCCGTTATTTCCAAAGATATTCCGTGGCGAATACCTCCATCAGTTGCGTCCAGGTGATCCAGGTATGGCCGCCGGGCACGAACAGATAGCCGTGCTCCACGCCGCGCTCATTGAGCCAATTGTTGGCGCGGTACATGGAAGTGGAGTTTTGTCCTCGTTGGCAAACATAGGATTCGCTGATACATTTTCATGGTGATGCTCCTCTCTTTTGAATCGGCCATGATCGACGGGATCGATCATGGCCGAAAAGATGTCTACTTTGAATCGGATTTTAGTATTAGTTTGGATGAATTATTTGACTTCTTCCACAGGCGACATCCAGCCGACGTTGTTAAAGTGCAGCCAGCCCCAGCGCTGGTGATCATCATAGGAGCCCTTCTGGGTCAGAACGTAGCCGGGAGCGGCCTTGAGGCCGGCTTCCACGGGCTTTTTCAGCCCATTGCCCGCGGCATTGCCATAGCTCATGGCCCGGGAGAAGGTGAGGGTTTCGCCGTTGTATTCCACCTCCACGGTGCCCACGGCGTCCGTGGTAAAGATGTTATGGCCCAGCAGCTGTACGTTGGAAGCATCGGAAGGATACACCGTGGCTTCTTCCTTGTTTTCGGTCACGGTGAAGCCGCCGTTGCCGTCATCCACCAGGAAGTATTTTTCTTTGGCCTGGGGGCCCTGGCCTTCCCGGTAGGTGTAGCGATAGGTCACTTCGTTGAACACGTCAGAAGCCGTCAGGTTCTCGATGCCGTCGATGCCGAAAATGCTGACCACGGTCACGGTCTTTCCCTGGAGGTCCAGGCCGCCGCCGGTCTGCACCTGATGGGTGTACACAGAGGCCACGTCATAGGTCTTTTCAGCGGTATTTTCACCGTTTACCTGAATCGTCAGCTGGGTGTATACAGGTGCGGCGGCCCACAGCTGCAGGTTCACGGAAATCTGGGTGGTGTTTTCGCTGGCATACACGGTATATTCGCCGTTGGGAATGGAGATGCCATTCTGCTCAAAGGTGATAACGCCGGTGTTGGGCACCAGCACCCGTTCGTCGCCGTAGGCGCTCCTAAGGGTCAAGGTCACGTCCGCGTCAGTCAGGGTGGAGGCGTCCACGCCAGCGGGCCAGGAAATGTAGAAGTTATCGGTCTGATCATCGCACAGGATGGGCTGGTCGCCAGCGCCGACCCAGGTGAATACGGGTTCCGCGTCCACGGTGACAACCTCGGTCAGGTCAGCCTGGGCGGCCTCGGGGATCACGATGTTGTCATAGCCGCCAGCGCCCCACACGGAACCGGCGGGATTGCGGGGAGAAGCCTTGGCGGTGAATTCACGGCCAAAGATATAGTAATTGGCGCGGAAGGTGGCGGGGGCCAGCTCCTGGCCGTCATACTGGATGCCGCTCACTTCAAAGTTCAGGGCGTATTCGCCGTTGCCGTTGCCGCCGATGGCGCTCCATTCCAGGCCGCCCTCGGCCACGGGATAGCCGTACTGGTTCCATTCCACGTCGCCGGTATTCAGGGTGTAAACGATCTGCCCGTCCTTCACTTCGCCGTTCAATGTGGAAGCGTTCAGGATGAAGTCCTCCGCGTAATACGCGTCGCCGTCCACGATGGCGACCTTGGCGCCGCTCAGGTCGATTTTGCTGTCGTCCACAGGGGTGCCATCGGCAAAGGCCACCCGGATGACCGCTTCGCCGGTATAGGCGACAGGTTGGCCGGGGACAGACAGTTCTTTATCGGTAAAAGCCTTCAAGGTAGAGAAGTTTTCGGTATTCGCGGTGCCAAAGATGGTGCTCTCCACCGTGACGATGGGCGCGGTTTCCTCGGCCAGCGCAAGGGATACGCAGGATATTGCCAGCAGCGCGGCAAGCATCAGAGCCAGCAGCTTTTTCATACGATTCACTCCTTCTTATATTGGAGGTTCTGGTTTTCCCCCGGCAGGTGGATCAGGCTGCCGGAAGAAAACCGTTTCCCTCCGATACATGTATCATAACATAGAAAAAACGGGCTGTGAAATGCCGTTTTCGTGCAATCCGCAGCCCGTATTTATTGCATTTTTGATATGAATAACCGCCTATTCCGCTGGGGCGAGAGAGGATAACGCCAACTGTTTTTCCAGGATGGCGCAAAGCGTTTGGACCCCTTCGTTTTCATTGTCTTTTCGCCATACCAGGACGCGCCAGCCGTTGATTTCCGCCTGCTCCAAATCGCTGATGGGGCGAAAGACGACCTCTTTATAGTAGTGATCCGCGTAAGCGAAGCTGGAAATGGCAGCCTCGCCGCCCACGCTGACGCGCATGATCATTTCATCATAGTTGTTGGCTGGTTCCGCCTCCATCAGGGAAAGGCCGATCTCCTGGCAAACCTGGGAAACCATTTGGTAGGTACGCTTTTCCCGATCTTTCATATAAATGATGGGAAGGCCCGTCAAATCACGAAGAGAAATGCTCGCCCTTTCCGCCAACGGATGCTCGGAGGACAAAATCGCGTACTTATGGGTCGGCGCCAGCTTCATCATGTCCATCTTGTCTGACGACATGACCGATTTGCTCCAAACCACGCCGCAGTCCAATTCTCCCGATTCGATCATGGGCACCAGATCCACCGACCCTGCGCTGACGACGCTGATGCGCACGCCGGGATATTCCTGCTTCATTTCCCGCATGGCGTGCACGAAAACCTCCGGCATACCGGACATGGTATTGCAGCCCACCTTCATTTCGCCGCTGAAGGTGCGTTTGATTTTTTCCACTTCCGACAGCATATGGTCGTATTGCTCCAGCATCCGGGCCGCTGTTAAATAGCAAAGCTGGCCCGCCGGCGTCAGGCTCACCTTCCGGGTGGTCCTTTCAAACAGGCGCACCTGCCATTCTTTTTCCAGGCCGGACATCAGGCGGCTGAACGCGGGCTGCGTCATATACGTCTGCTCCGCCGCTTTGGTAAAATTCTGCGTTTCGGCGGCCGCCCGGAACGCCCGGAGCATATCTACCGTAATGTTCACCTTGATTTTCCTTTCCTTGCGTAAAGAACAGGAGAAGCGCCGCTCCAAGCAAGGGAAGCAGCGCTCAGCCGGAATATTGATTACAGCCTTTGTTCAAACAGCCATGCCCGGATGGGCTCAAAGAGATATGCCCATTTCCAGGTATACATGTGATACACCGCGGGGAAATCAGGGGCGTCCGGTGTGAGCACGCTGTCGCCGTCCAGCCAGGTGAACTGGATATGGGCGTTTTGGGAAAGTACCTCCTTGCAGAACGCCGCCTTCGTTTCCTCGTCCGCCTTGGCGTCCACGTGGCCCCGGGCCACCTTGCCGCCCGCTGCCTCAATAGAAGCCATGCATTCGCCCATGATGGGAAAAGCCCGACCGTCGCGCTCAGAGACCATGATCCACACGCGCTCATCTTTAATGGCCGCCATGCGTTCCGGGTCCCATTGCCCGGCTGTCAGGAAGCAGCCCGCGAAGAAGTGGGGATGCCGAATCAGCAATTCGCACAGCATCATGGTGCCCATGGATTGGCCGGTACCATAGATGCGCTTGGTGTCGATATCATACTTTTGGTACACGCTCTGGATCAGGGCGATGGTCGCTTCCGCCGCCCAGCCCACGGTGTAATCGTCGTGGGCAGATTTTTCGCCGTACTGGGGAGCCAGCACAAAGCAAGGCCGTTTCTCCTGCTCCCTGTTGTCCGCCCACACCAGCGCGCCGATGCCCTGGCGCAGAGTATGATCCGGCTCCTGAGAAACGGAGCCCATGTCGTGCATGAACACCACCAGCGGCAGCGGCTGGTCCATTTTGGCAGGAACATACAGATTATAGGGCAGTGTATGTCCTTCATAGGCAAAAGTAAACTGCTGGAACTTTTGGACATTGTCCATATAGGCAGCTTCCTGGGCCGTTAAGGAAATGGGCGGCGGCATCATGGGCGGATGGGGCATGGAAAAACACTCCTTCCATTTTTTCGTTATTTACATTATAAAGGCGAAAGTGGATATCATTCAAACCGTTTTTCGCCTCTATTATTGCGTGAGCCGGGATAATTTTTTTGAATTATGATTTGATTTTCCAGCATGATTCCGATACAATATCAGTCAGAAAATCCAGACGATTCGGAGGTGCTTCCATGCCCATTGGCGTCATTTGCAACGTGCTGGCGGTAGCCATCGGCGGCTTGATTGGGGCAAAAGCGGGAAACAAGCTGTCCCAGGAATTTAAGGAAAAGCTGAACCTGATCTTCGGTATCTGCTCCATGGGCATCGGCATTTCGTCCATTGTTCTCATGCAGAATATGCCGGCCGTGGTGCTGGCGCTGATTGTAGGTACTATCATCGGTATCGTGACCCATTTGGGACGCCGCATCGAAAATGGCGGCAAAAAACTGGCGAGCCTGATTCCTGGGCAAAACAACATGGACAGTGCCTTATTGGTGACGACCATTGTATTATTTTGTTCCAGCGGCACGGGCATTTACGGTTCCATCGTGTCTGGCATGAGTGGGGATCACAGCATCCTGCTGGCTAAATCCATCCTGGATATTTTCACCGCCATGATCTTCGCCTGCTCGCTGGGGATGGTAACATGCCTGGTGGCTATTCCGCAGTTCATCATTTTTATGATCCTGTTCCTGTGCGCCAGGCTGATTTTCCCGTTGACCACTCCCGCCATGATCAATGACTTCAAAGCCTGCGGCGGCTTGATCATGCTGGCGACAGGTTTCCGCATCGCCAAAATCAAGGATTTCCCCATTGCCGATATGATCCCCGCCATGATCCTGGTGTGGCCCATCAGCTATGCCTGGGCCGCCTGGATCGTCCCGCTGTTATAAGAAAGGATGGGTTTCAATGAGCGATTATATTCCTATCATCAACCAAACCATGGAATTGACCGATTGCCGGGACAAATGGACGCTTGATGAAAAGTTTGACTGCTGGTGTCTGGAGGATGTCCTCTACACGGCAAAGGCCGACGTGCCCAAGTTTCAGCGGCTGTCCATCTTCGTGCCCAAGGCGTACATGAATCCGGACGGCACGCCCACCGATCAAAGCAAGAGCGTGCCCATCGTGTTTGAAAACAACGCTGCCGGATATATGCAGATGCCCCACACCTGGCTCGGCGGCCCCCGTTGCTATGCCGAGCAGTATTTGAATCACGGCCTCATCTATATCACCTGCGGCTGCCGGGGCCGGGAAAGCCGGAATGAAAAAGGCGAATTGGTGGGCAAATCCCCCATTTCGCTGATCGACATGAAAACGGCACTGCGGTTCCTTCGGCACAACAAAAACGCCCTGCCCGGCGATTTTAACAAGATCATCTCCGTAGGCTGGAGCGCGGGCGGGGCCATGAGCGCACTGCTGGGCGTGACCGGCGATAATATCCGGTATAATCTCTATTTGGAGAAAAACGGCGCGTTCATGGATGAAAGCGACGCCATATTCGCCGCACAGATTTACTGTCCCATTATCGACCTGGAGCACGCCGACCTGGCCTATGAATGGTGCTTCCAAGCGGACAAGGTCAGCGAGGACTGCATGTGCGGCCCCTCCGAAACCATGACGCCCTTCAAGGAAGCCCTATCCAGGAAATTGTCTGATAAGTATATCACATACGTAAACAGCTTGGAACTGCGCCATCCGGAAACGAACGAACCCCTGACCCTGCGTTCCGATGGCCGCGGCGGCTCCTTCTATGATTATCTGATGGATTGTTTGAATGCTTCCGCATCCAAATTCTTGAGTCGTCTGTCCTACCCGGCAGAAGATTATCTAACTGGCAATTATACCTACGAAGCTCCCGCGCCGCACGGCGGCAACGCCCACCACGCGGGCCCCGGCGTCGTTTTGGACGAGCGTCCCATGAGTCTGGGGGACATGATGAGCCGTCCGCCCAAGGGCACGCCCTGCGTGGAGCACAAGCCTGAGATGATCCAAAAACAGGGCAGCGACAAGCGGGCCTGGCTGTCCTGGGACGGGCAAAAGGCCGTCATTTCCTCTCTGGATGATTATGTAATGAACCATCGCCGCCGGATGAAGCCCTGCACGGCCTTTGACGCCCTGAACGGGAACAGCGGCGAAAACCACGTATTCGGTTCACCCGAAACCGATTACGCCCATTTCAATCCCGTCCTCGGCGAAGCCATCGCAGAATTGCGCCAGGATTTCCCGGAAGAAGCGGCGAAGTACGAAGGCGCATTCGACGTTTCCGGGGACGCGGCCCTGGCGGAACGGGTTTTCCTGCTGAATCCCATGAACTTTATCGGCACCGCCGAAAAGAGCGTCCAGGCAAAGCACTATCGAATCCGGGTAGGCGCCAGCGACGCCGATACCGCTTTCACCGTTTCCATGATCCTGGCCGTCAAATTAGCCAACGCTGGTTATCCCGTGGATTATGCGCTTGTATGGGATCAGCCCCACAGCGAAGCGGATTACCCCGGGGAAGCGCTGGAATGGATCGATGCGATTTGCGGAAAGAAATGAACATACGATAGTAACTATTCAGTCGCGGTCATGAGAGTTCTAAGCTCAAAGTTCTAAGTTCTAAGATATTTTTCGTCTTACATCGTGCAAACGGCAAACATATGTACCGATGATAACAAACGAATGGCTTGGAACTTAGAACTTAAAACTTTGCTCCATCTGGATACGACTGAACAGATACTAAAAAAGATCCCTGTTTCTTTTCTGCCGTCACCCCTCCTCGGCTGTCGAGGCGATATGATGGTAGAAAAGGAACAGGGAGTTTTTTGTTTTCTTCCGGGAGCAGAATCCAGATGGGTGCTGCCTTCACCCTTCCACAGCAGCAGATTGCCGTGCAAGCCATGGCCCGTAGAAGCCAACGTGAGCGATTTTCAGCGCCGGAAGCGCCTTGCCGCCCTGTTTCAGGGGAGCTTGGTGGGAAGATTTACATTTTGGTGCGGCATCCGTCAGTCATCCCGAATCAGAGATTCCAGGGTTTCATACAACCGTTCTGCTTCCACAGGCTTTGTCAGATGAGCGTTCATCCCAGCTTGCAGGGAAACGGAGTTCACTTAAGACTGCTGATGATTTCTGTCAGCGCTTCCCGATTGTAGAATGTATGATAGTCTCTGATAAAATAGTCCGGTTCAACGCCGCGGTCCACATCATAATACGCGCCTTTTTTCACGAAGGAAATCCGATCAGGACCGGAAAGCTTGTAGCTGGTTCCCCAAGGTGTGGTTGTGAAGAATACAGAGCAGCTTCCTCCGTCGGTCACCCGTCCAAGCAGCGTTACTCGTCCGTCCGCCTTGAAAGCCCAGGGCACCAGGTTGCCGCAGGAGAATGAGAAGGGAGAAGTCAGGCAGAACAGGTTCAGATCGGAAATCGTATCAGCATCGTCAAACTGATGATCCAGATTCACATCGGCGCGGTAAGCAATGGTGGTTGCGGCATTTGTCGCGGTATGGGTAAGCGAAAACTGTGCCTCACCGAGATACCATCCGATCACCCAGATGGCTGCGGAAGCCGCGCCCCCACCGTTTGTACTCAGATCCAGCACCACGTTTTTAATGGGACTGTTTTCCCGTCTGATCTGCTGATTCGCAAAAACCAAAAAACGAATCTGCAATTCAACCTCGGTTGCCCAGGTGGATTCAGCGATACGGATCACGTTGATGCCCGCCTTTGCGTCATTTCCATGTCCTTTTCCAGCCGTTCCTCAGCATATATTCATCGTAATACGCACATCCATATAAAACACGATCCATGCTGCTGAACCTTCCTATTGAATGATTCTGACATTGACGAAAAACCAAAAAGCGTTATAATAAAAGCGACAAAATGCTGCCAATAGTAACGATGAGCCCCAAGAATAAGGGAAGGAAACGGAGAACTCAGGAATGCGGATTGCCATAGTGGACGACGAGGCTTCTGTTCGGGAAACGCTGCAAGGCTATATTGAACGGATGTCCAAGGAAAAAGGACAGGAAATGAGCGTGTTTTCTTTTTCTTCCGGAAATGCGCTGCTGGCTGACTATGCGCAGCAATATGATATTCTGATCTTTGATATTGATATGCCGGGCTTGAACGGCATGGACACCGCCCGAAAAATCCGGGAAAAGGACGAGCAGGTGGTGATCCTGTTCATTACCAACATCGCCCAGTACGCCATCAACGGCTACGAAGTGGACGCGGTGGATTATATCATCAAGCCCATCGGCTATTACGATTTTGCCATGAAGTTTCAAAAGGCGCTGCGGCGCGCTGCCCAAAGCCGCCGACAAACGCTGGTGATTGATACGGTAAACGGGCCGGTATCCCTGGAAACGGAAAGGATTCTATATATTGAAGTCATGGCCCATTACCTGATCTATCACACGGCGGACAGGGAATACAAGGTGCGGGCCAGCATGAAGGAGCAGGAGGGTACGTTAAAAAAGTATCATTTCGTTCGATGCCATAAATCCTATCTGATCAATCTGGCCCATTTGGGCGGCGTCACCGCTTCGGAAGCGCAGGTGTCCAATTTAAGCATCCCTTTGGGCCGGGCATACAAGGATTCGCTGCTGAACGAATACATGAAATATTTGCACAGGTGAAGGAACATGCAATTGTTTTTGGCGCTGTTGGATCAGTTCCGTTTTATGGCTGGAACGCTGGGGATGCTGTGGGTTTTATGCCACAAAACGCTTCCTCACCGTGAAAGGTTTCGGTTGAGGATCAGCGTTGGCTCCGCCGTTTGTCTGCTGCTGGCCTTTTGCTATGTTCCGCTGCAGGCGCTGCTCCGGCCTTACTTGACCGCTTATCCCATATTGATCGGCCCCTATTGGCTTTTCATGAACGCGGTACTGGTGGCGTATGTGTTCATCTGCTATGATACGGGACTGAATACCGCGCTGTATTATATGATGATCACTTCCTTCACGGAAAACATCGTGACCGTGCTGATTCGCAATCTGTTCGTATATACTTTTTTTCCCGATTTCCCGGAGCAGCATCCCGGATTATATCTGTTCATGATGCTTGCCGTCTATGCGGCCTTTTATGCCGCTGTTTATTCGGTGCTGGAGCCCCATTTCCGCCGGGTAAGGGGGAGGTGGAGCAGCGAGGATCGGTTTTCTACCTGGATGTATCTTTTTCTGTACGCGGCTTACATACTTATCATGTCCGCCACCAAGCACTTGATGGAAAACGTGATCCAGCCTATCGCCCTGCACGAATCGCTTCTTGCTATATACCGATATTTACAGTTGTTCCTTTCCGCCGTGCTGATCCTGCTCAGTGTGGTGATGACCGCCGTCATGTGGTATATTCACCAGCGGATGGCGCTAAAAACGGAAAACGAAATCATCAGCCGCCTGGCAAAGGAACGGCAGGCGCAGTACGAGTTTTCCAAAGAAAACATCGACATGATCAATCAGAAAAGCCATGATCTGAAGCACCAGTTGCAGGCGCTGGCCCAGGTGTCGGATGAGGAGCGAAAGCGCCAGATTCAGGAAACCAGCCGGGCGATTGATTTTTATGACGCCATCGTAAAAACCGGCAACGAGGCGCTGGACACCCTGCTGACGGAGAAAAGCGTATATTGCAAGAACCGCGGCATCCGGCTTTCCTGCATGGTGAACACCGAAAACCTGAAAAAGATTGCGCTGGTGGATTTGTACACCCTGCTGGGAAATGCCCTGGACAACGCCATTGAGAGCGTGGAGCGCGTGGAAAATCCCGAACAGAAGATCATCAGTCTGTCCATCCTGGACAAAGGGAATATCCTGTATATCCAGCTGGAAAACTATTTTGACGGCAGTATCCAAATGCAGGACGGTCTGCCGCAGACCCGGAAGCCGGACAAAGCCAACCATGGCTATGGCCTGAAAAGCATCCGCAGCATCGTGCGCAAATACAGCGGTCAGATGGATATTCACGCGGATGGAAATATCTTTTATTTGGAAGCGGTTATTCCCACATAAAGCCGTCGTTTGTGCCAAAAATCTGCCGTTCGTGCCACGCCCCTTGCGCGGCACGATTTTTTTGTGTATAGTGAATGTGTCAGAATTGGTTGAACTATGTCCATTTTCCAAAGAAGAAAGGGGAACCTTCATGAAAAAGAAACGCAGTCACGTGTATCGCGGAGCCGCCGGGATTTTCCTGGCGCTGATGGTCATGCTGGGCGTGGTGGCCCAGGTGGCGGACAGCTGGGCGGATAAGGTGAACGAGCTGCTGGGGGCCTCCAGCGCCACCATCCAGCGCAGCGCGAATCTGGCGGATTACCGCTATCCCTCCGATTATGCCAACGCTTCCGATTTGATCATTGATGAAATCGCCTTCAACACCCGCCTGGCTGCCGAGGGCACCGTGGCGCTGAAGGGCACCCCCGAACTGCCCGGCAAAAAGGTGACCCTGTTCGGTATGCGCAGCGGGGACAAGATGCAGTTCGGCGGCTCCATGGGCGAATTGGTCAGCGCGGTGGAAGCCGTTAACCTCGCCAGCGGTATGGCGAACAGCGGCTTTGAAATCAACCCCGCCATGGTGCAGTTTTATAAAGACCATGAAGCGGATTATGAACCCACCCGTTCCGCGGGCGGCAACATCGTTTCCTCCTATGTGGACGACGACGGCGAAAACACCCAGGGCGCGGCCATCGGCGAGGTGCCGGTGAGCGAATACAGCGCCGATCTGCTGGGCGATTACAAGGACGCCGCCGTGATCGTGCTGGGCCGGGACGCGGGCGAAAGCGCCTGCTTCTATCCCGGGCTCAACGGTCTGAGCAACCCCGACGAGTTTACGAACAGCCCCACCGGGAACATCCTGAGCCTGTCCAATGAGGAGCGGGATTTGGTGAACTGGGTCAAGGCCCAGGGCTTTGGCAAGATCGTGGTATTGCTGAACTCCGCCTCCGCCATGGAGATCGAGGAGCTCAAGCAGGACGCGGCCATCGACAGCATCCTGTGGATCGGCAATCCCGGCGCTTACGGCACCTACGGCATCGCCAAGCTGCTCAGCGGCGAAGCGCTGCCCTCCGGCCATCTGCCGGATACCTTCGCCGTGAACTCCGCGCTGTCTCCCGCGGCGCAGAATTTCGGCATTTATACCTTCGCCAATATCGACGACATCGAAACCACCAAGAATCACGCCCTCCGCGCCGAATGGTACTTGGTGGAAGCGGAAGGCATTTACACCGGCTATAAATATTATGAAACCCGGTACTTTGACAGCGTGCTGGGCCAGGGCAATGCCGCCTCCGCCCAGAGCGGCGAAGCGGTGAACGGCAGCCGCGCCTGGAATTACGAGAACGAAGTGTCCTATGCTTTCGGCTACGGCGTCGAGGGCTCCACCTTCGCGGAGGAAATCACCGACGCGAAGATCGACTGGACAGGCAATACCCCCTCCACCGTCACCGTGAAAGTGAACAACACTGGCGACAAGGCCGCCAAGCACGCGGTGCAGCTTTACGTTTCCCTGCCCTATACGGATTACGACCGCACCGCGGGCGTGGAAAAGGCCGCCGTGCAGTTGGTCAGCTACGCCAAAACCGGCGAAGCCCAGGAAAAGAGCTTCAAGGACGTGGTGCTGCTGGCCCCCGGCGAAACAGAGGAAATCACTCTTTCCTTTAACGCCCAGGATATTTATAGCTATGACCGGATGCAGGCCCACGACGGCGTCACCGGCGCTTACATTCTGGAGGCGGGCGATTATTGGTTCGCTACCGGCAACGGTGCCCACGACGCGGCCAACGCCGTGCTGAAGGCCGCTTATCCCCACGCGGCGGCGGGATTGGAATCCACTGGCGCGGTGCGGCTGGAAACCCTGAATGAAACCCATACCCTGACCGAATCCAACGGCGTGACCATCCAGAACCAGCTGGACGAAGCCGACCTGAACACCTGGAACACCGACGCCACCGTGACCTGGCTGACCCGCGCCGACTGGGCGGGCACTTTCCCCAAGTCCGTGGAAAGCATGACCGCTACCGAGGCCATGATTACCCTGCTTCGGAACGCCACCTATGACGCGGCGGCGGAGCTGGCTTCCTACACCGGCCCCGCCGTGTTCACCTACGGGGCGAAGAACAATATCAAAGCGGTGGATTTGGTGGGCCTGGATTACAACGATCCCAAGTACGACCTGCTGCTGGACGAAATGACGCTCCAGGATCTGATCAACCAGTACATCGCCTACACCAGCGAAATCACTTCTATCTCCATGCCCAAGGAAAACCCGGCGGACTCCCCCCTGGGCTTCATCGCCACCATCGGCCAGCGCACGGCGGGCAGCATTTATGAGGTGGCGAAGGACGACCCCGCCTATGGGCATTACACCAACGTGTATCCCGGCGGGCCCATCGTGGCCGCCACCTTCAGCCCCCTGCTCCAGAAGGAGGAGGGCCGCCTGATCGCCAACGACTGCATCTGGGACGGCTATACCCACTGGTACGGCCCCGGCCTGAACCTGCACCGCACGCCCTATAACGGCCGCAACGTCGGCTATTATTCCGAGGACGCCATGCTGACGGGCCTGTCCGCCGCCTATGTGCATCAGAGCCTGAACCGGTACGGCATCGTGACCAACGCCAAGCACTTCGCCTTCAACGATCAGGAAACCAACCGCGACGGCCTGGCCGTGTTCCTGAACGAGCAGGCCGCCCGCGAAGGAGAGCTCCGGGGCTTCCAGATCGCCATCCGGGATGGCGGCATGAAGGGCGTCATGACTGCCTTCAACCGCATCGGCGTCACCCACGTGGCGGCGCACCGGGGACTCATGAACGGCATCCTTCGCGGCGAATGGGGCTTCAATGGCTTCGTGATCACCGACTCCGTGAAATCCGCCCAGTACTTCCTGCCCCGGGAAACCCTGATGGCGGGCAACGATATGATGCTGGGCGGCTCCAACAACGGCAAGGTGTGGAACATGACCGTGGACGCCGTCAGCGCCGATCCTGTGGTGCAGGCGGGCCTCCGCGAAAGCTACCACCGGAAGCTGTACGCGGCTGTGAACAGCGTGCAATTGAACGGCATGACCCCGGATACCAACGCCACCGGCGGCCTGGTCTGGTGGGCGCTGATTCTGCGCATCCTGATGGGCATCTGCTTCGTGGGCTTCGTCGTCTATGTCGTCCTGTTCATCCTCAAGCACCGCAAGGAAGGGAGGCAGTAAAATGAACAATACGAAAAAACGCAGCTATGAGCTGTTCGCCGGTATCCTGGCCCTGATTTTGACGGCGGTGGGCGCCGGGCTGTTCCTCATGAGCTTTACCACGGGCTATTATATCTATGGGCAAATGAATTCCGGCCTCATCACGGTTTGCGTCGCGGGGGCCTTGGTGGTGGAAATCGCCGCCATTGTTCTTCGCAAAAAGTTTCCTGACAAGCTGTGGCCCAAATTCCTGACCTATGGCGTCACCGCTTTGCTGGCTTATTGCGCCATCGCCCTGCTGGGCGACCGGGTGGAGGCCATCGGCACCACCATCATGACGGATTACGACTCCGGCCACGGCGGCGAGGAAGCCATCTATTATTCCATCGGCGCGATCGCTTTGTGGCTTATCGCCATGATCTTCAATATCGCGGGCAGCTTTGAAAAGCCCGTCGAGAGCCGCAAAGGCGTGCTGGGGAAGAAGATTCTCTCCGGCATCCTGGCGGGCGTGCTGTGCCTGGGCGTGGTGGGCGTGACGCTGAACATGACGGGCGTGATCAAACTGAACGCCCCCGCTGGCAAGACTGGGACGGCAGCCAACGCCGCCGCCACTGTCTATACCGTATCCTACAACCAGGGCAATGAAAACACCGACGAAATGCCTGATTTTCAGTTCCTCTGCTCTGACTTCTCCGGCATGGTCAAGGCCGACAGCCGCTTCTATGTGGATGAAAAGCTGACCCTGGACGGCAAAGGCGGCTATCAGCTGTTCGTGGATGCCTACGTGATCGAATCCGGCAGCCGGGCCAAGATCGGCGACGATACCGGCCTGGGCCTGGTGTTGACCACCAATGCGGAAGGAACTTATATCACCAACGCAGACGGCACGGTGACCATTTCCGCGCCTGCCCACGCCGTGTTTGAAATGCAGACGGACACCTATTCCTCCCAGATGAAGTCCGCTGCCAAGATGAACGTGAACGGCAACGAGGCCGACGGCGTGTACGATTCCAAGGACGAGCCCGCCGTGCTGGACTTCGTGCCGGAAACCACCTTCACCCTGACGGACGGCGCGATCGTTTCTTACAAGGAAGCCGATCCGCAGGGAACCTATACCGTCAGCTTCAACCAGGGCAACGAGAACACTGACGATATGCCCGATTACCAATTCCTCTGCTCCGACTTCTCCGGCATGGTGAAGGCCGACAGCCGCTTCTATGTGGACGTGAGCCTGACCCTGGACGGCAGTGAAAACTATGTGCTGAACGTGGACAGCTACGTGATCGAGGCGGGCAAGCGCGCTGTTATCGGCGACGATACCGGCCTGGGCCTGGTGCTGACCACGAAAGCCGAGGGCAAATATACGCTGAATGAGGACGGCACCGTGACCGCCGCTCCCGCTACCCACGCCGTCTTTGAAATGCAGACGGACACCTATTCCTCCCAGATGAAATCCGCCGCCAAGATGAACGTGGACGGCAACGAGGCGGACGGCGTATACGATTCCAACGACGTGCCCGCCGTGCTGGACTTCGTGCCGGAAACCGTCTTTACCCTGGGCAAGGGCAAGCAGATCGTTTCCTGGCAGAGCGCTGCCGCAGAAGAAGAAACGGAACCCGAAGCGGAGCCCGCGGCGGAAGAAACGCCCGCCGCCGAAGCCGTGGATTCCGTCACCGTTCCCAGCGCCGACGGGGCCACCACCCTGACCTTCAACGCTGACGGCACCTATCGCTTCTTCTTTGAAGCCTACGGCGTGGAAGACCTGGGCACCTATGCCTACGAAAACGGCGTGCTCACCGTGATCAATGCTGCCGGAGCGGAAATGACCGCCGAGGGCGATCCCATGCAGCTGCACTACGTGTCCTCCATTAACGAACAGCTGGGCGGCGATTACGAAATCCCCGCGTCCGCGCTGGTCTTTAGCGGCGCGGCGCCTGCGGAAGAAGATACTTCTGCCGCCGAACCCGTAGTCATTCCCAGCACAGACGGCGGCACCACCGCCACCTTCCAGCCGGACGGCACCTTCGTGTTCGATTTCTCCGCTTACGGCATTCAGGAAATCGGCACCTGGGCTTATGCGGATGGTAAGCTGACCGTGAACAATCCAAACGGTCTGGAAGCTGTGGCCGAAGGCGACCCGTTGGCGCTGCACTATGTTTCCGCCGCCAGCGACATGCTGACCGGGGATTATGAAATCCCCGCCGACACGTTCACTCCTTGATATGGAGGGCTGCGCATGAATAAGATTCACGGAACCAACCTTGGCAACTGGCTGGTGCTGGAAAAATGGATGAAGCCCGACCTGTTTGAAAAATATGGGGTGGAGGACGAAACTTGGCTGGCAAGGAAGCTGCCCGCCGAGGAATTCGCCGCCCTGCTGAAAGAGCACCGGGACAACTATGTGACCGAAGCGGACTTCCGTTTCATCGGGTCGTGCGGACTGAACACCGTCCGCCTCCCGGTGACCTACGGCGTGTTCGGCGACCGGCCGCCGCTGGTGGGAGCCATCGAATACGTGGACAAGGCCATGGATTGGGCGGAAAAGTACGGGCTGAAAGTATTGATTGATCTGCACACCGTGCCCCACAGCCAGAACGGCTACGACAACGGCGGCATCACCGGCGTGTGCAAATGGCGCAAATACCCGGATGAGGTGGAATTCGCCCTGACGGTGCTGGAACGTCTGGCCCAGCGCTATGGGCAGCGGGAGGGACTGTACGGCATCGAGGTGCTCAACGAGCCCATCAGCTGGATCGTGTATATCACCGCGCCGTCCACCGGCAAGGCGGCGGACAAGGAGGAAGCCAAGGGCTCCGGCTACGTGCCGCTGCTCTTCCTCCGGGATTTCTACACCAAAGCCTATCAGCGCCTCCGCAAATACCTGCCGGAGGAAAAGACCATCGTGTTCCACGACGGCTTCCGGTGCACAGCCTGGAACAAATTTTTCCGGGAGGCTCACTTCAAAAACGTGGCCCTGGACACCCACATCTATATTTTCGCCATGGAAAACTTCGTGCCCATCGCCAAGCCCTGGGTGTACAAGATTTATCTGAACGCCTGTATGGCGCAGGTGCGCAAGGCGCAGAAGGACATTCCCGTCATCGTGGGCGAATGGTGCATCTGCAACAAGTACGCCAACAAAATGGAACAGTCCGTTATGACCCAGCAGGAGCGGGCGGAAAAGCAACAGCAAAAATACCGGGAAATCGCCGCGCTGGAACTGAACGCCTGGCAGGAAACGGCGGGCTGGTTCTACTGGAATTACCAGCTTCTGCGGGATCGCACCACCCCCACGGATGAAAACTGGAAGGAAAGCTGGGATTTCTGCCGGTGCGTGAAAAACGGCTGGCTCACCAAGGAGGCGCTGAAAGCGTGACGACCTTGAAAAAAAGCTTCTGGAATCTGCCCGTTCTCAATTCCCGCACGGATAAACAGAACGTCAAGCTGCCGGAAATGATTTTCGGCTATTTCCTGGGCCCGCTGCTGGTGCTGGCCATGACCAGCGTGGTATCTACCTATTACCTGACCTTTTACCGCACCTATGACGACGTGGTGGCCCAGGGCAATTTCCTGGTGCTGCTGCCGCTGATCAGCATCATCCCCATGGCGCTTGCCAATATCATCGTGGGCATCATCCTGGGGAAAACCAAAACCAAACAGGGCAAGGCCCGTCCGTTCATCCTGACGGCGGGCCCACTGCTGCTGATCTCCGGCATTGTCATGTTCGTGATCCCCTATTTCAGCCTGGGCTTCCGCATGGTGTGGATGGCAATCACCTACAACCTGTTCGCCGCCTTGGCGAACCCCATTTACTCCAATTCCCATTACCTGATGGTGTCCCTGTCCACAAGGAACCTGGATCAGCGGGGCAAGCTGTCCGTGGTGGCGAACATTCCGGCGGTCGCTGGC
Organism: uncultured Eubacteriales bacterium; assembly: GCA_902788445.1. Classification (GTDB taxonomy): domain Bacteria; phylum Bacillota; class Clostridia; order Christensenellales; family Aristaeellaceae; genus RUG563. Next base: position 2,932 of record CADAKE010000004.1, on the reverse strand, counting down.
AACGGCCTGGTGTCCAGCATCCTGATGCCCGCCATCCTGGGCTGGATCAAGTCCGGCGAAGCCCTGGGCATGGAAGCGGGATTGGGCTATCAGATCGTGCAGAACCGCTGGCAGACGGTGATGATGCTCTTTGCCGTGGCCGCCTTTATCGGCTGTATGCTGGAATACTGGTTCACCCGGGAGCGCATCACGGAGGAGGACATTCCCGAGGACACGGAAACGCGGAAAGCCGAAACCATCTCCACCGCCCGGCAGCTCAAAGCCGCCGCCAGCGATAAATACTGGTGGATCATCATGATCTTCTATTTCCTGTATCAGGCGGGGGTCATGTTCAAGGGCGGCTATGTGTTCAACATTTTCTGCAACGACTTCTTCTCTTCAGTGAACGTGTTCGGCCAGACCCTGAATGCCGAGGGCGTCCAATCCCTGATGGCGCTGATCGGCGGCATCCCCCTGGCGGCGGGTATGCTGTTCGCCTGGCCGGTGGCCAACAAGATCGGCAAGCGGAACTTTGTACTGCTGGGCTGCGTGGTGTCCATTCTCGGCAGTATCGTGTGCCTGCTGGCCCCCGGCAATTTCATCATTGTCACCATCGGCCAGGTGCTCAAGGGCTTTTCCTCCATCCCCGGCGCGTACATCATGATGGCGCTGTTCGCGGACGTGCTGGATCATCTGGAAGCCGAGCATGGGTTCCGGGTAGATGGCATTTCCATGAGCGTGTATTCCACCATCCTGACGGTGGTGAACGGTTTAGCCGTGGCCTTCTTCAACCTGTTCTATGACGGCGGCGCGTTCTCCCATCAGCAGGTGTCCAGCTTCTTCTTCCTGGGCTTTGAAATCTTCGCCCATGGCATCCTGATCTTTGTGCTGCTCTTCCTGAACGTGGAAAAGCACATCAAGGAAGAACAGCAAATCATCGCGGAAAGAAAGAAGGGAAACGCGCAATGAATCCTACGATGAATGTATCCATGATCTACGGCCAGGGAAAATGGGATCAGCAATTCCATCAAACGGTGCTGTTCCGTCCCGGCGAAACGGAGAACAAGGTGATCAATTTGTATCCCGAAATCACCTACCAAACCTTCGAGGGCTTCGGCGGAGCCATCACCGACGCGGCGGGGTACGTCTATTCCCAAATGAATGACGCGCAGAAACAAGCGCTGATGAACGCTTACTTTTCGCCGGATCGGATGAATTACCAGTTCGTGCGCATCCCCATCGACAGCTGCGATTTTTCCCTCAATCAGTATGAAGCCTCCAGCAAGCCCGATCTCAGCGATTTTTCCTTTGAGCGGGTGGAAAAGTATATCCTGCCCATGCTGGATGACGCGGAAAAGGCAGCGGGACGGAAGCTCAAGCTTCTGCTCTCCCCCTGGTCGCCGCCCGCGTACATGAAAACCAATGGGGAGAGGGCCCACGGCGGCAAGCTGAAACCGGAGTGCTACGGTCTCTGGGCGGAATACCTGTGCCGGTATATCCAGGAATACAAAAACCGCGGCTATCACGTAGCCGGGCTGACGCTGCAAAACGAAGCCAAAGCGGTGCAGACCTGGGATTCCTGCGTCTTTACCGCTCAGGAAGAAAAGGTTTTCCTGAAAGATTCTATGTGGCCCGCGATGGAACGGCACGGCCTCACGGACATTCAGGTATACCTGTGGGATCACAACAAAGAACGGGTCTGGGAATGGATGCGGGACATCATTGACGAGGAAACGAATTCAATGATCGCCGGGGCCGCGTTCCATTGGTATTCCGGGGATCACTTCGAGGCACTGGACATTTGCAAAGAAAAATATCCGGACAAAAAGCTGATCGTTTCGGAAAGCTGCGTGGAGTATTACAAATTTGGCGACGCGGATGTTTGCGGGGCCACCCTGCGGCTGAGCCACGAGTTGATGGGCGATTTGAACCACGGCGTTTCCGCGTTCATTGATTGGAACGTACTGCTGGATGAACGGGGCGGGCCGAACTATGTGAACAATTTCTGCCTGGCGCCCTTCCTGTACGATACGAAAGAAAAAAGGCTGCATCCTCAATTGCTTTCCCAGTACTTTGAGCATTTCGCCCATGCCGTAATCCCCGGTTCGGTGCGCATTGCCAGCAGCCGTTACGCAAGCGATATTGAGGTCACAGCCTGGAAACAGCCGGACGGTACCCTGGCGCTTGTGATGCTGAATCCATCCGAAGAAATCAAACCGGTTTGTGTACGGCTGAACGATCAGGAAGCAGACTTGATCCTGTATCCGCGCTCCATTTCGTCGGCTTGCATTCGCGGGTAGAAAAGTGTTCATGCAAAAGCACTTGAAGGGTAAAGAAAAAAACGGCTCCAGCTGGGAGCCGTTTTATGTTCCTATCCCGTAATTGTTCAGTCGCTTACCGACTTGCGCTTTTGTATCCGACGCTATCAATCTTCTATCTCCTAACTCCTATCTCCTATCTGATTCGTGCTCTTTTAAGTGCGACTGAACAGATACCCTATCCCAATGATTATTGTTTGTCAACTGGATGATGGCCCGTGGTACGCTCGTGGATTTCCTGCATTTTCTTCTCATGTGCTTCCTCCCGCGCCTTCTGTTCGGTAGCCATACACGAAGGCAAATTCATTACCCGCTATATAGGTGCGCCATTCGGTTTTTTTTCTGTCTTTGCCCATCTCCTTTTTCTTTTCTTGATCGGGATCGTACCTTCCCAATCGATCTTTATTTCGCTTTGCCGTCGACAGCGAAGATAGAATATCACGAAAACAGTGCCAACCTGGGAAAACAGGCGGAATTGCAAATTTGCTGTTCTGTCTCCTTTTGAAAATTGTTACCATTCAGCTATCACATGATGTTTGTTAACCAGAGCGAGGGCCTGTGCGGCCCTCGTGCACCTGCACCAAAGGCCTTCGGCCTCTGGACTCCGGCTGCGGAATTGACTTGTCTGTATGATT
>CADAKE010000003.1 GCA_902788445.1 uncultured Eubacteriales bacterium | reverse complement strand
TCGCTGTCATAGCCGTACACGGCGAAGATGTTGCACAGGTTGTTCCAGGCGGCGGAGGAACTGTTGGGGTCGCTCAGCACGATGCGGCCCTTGAGGGCGGGATTCAGCAGGTCTTCATAGGTGCGGATTTCGATGCCCAGTTCCTTTTCCAGTTCCACGTTCACGCAGAAGCAGATGGTGCTCAGGTGGTCCTGGTTGTAGCGGCCGTTGTGGCTCTTGTAATCATCGGGCAGGTCGTCCTCATAGGGAGAGGTGTAGAGGGCGTAGATGTCGTCGTTGGCGGAGCCGTCGGACGGGGACAGGCCGCCCCACTGCACGTCGCCCTGGGGATTGCCCGCTTCGGCGCGGGTACGGGCCTGGAGTTCGCCGGCGGAGCCGTTGACCACTTCCACTTCCACATCGGGATAGGTCTCGTTGAACGCTTCGATCAGGTTGTCGATGTCGTTGTCGGTCATGGAGCTGTACAGCACCAGGGGACCGGATACGCTCTCCGCCAGCGCGGAGCATACGGACAGCGCCATCACGGCGGCCAGCAGCAGGGATACCAGTTTCTTCATATTGAGAAACCTCCTTTATAGAATAGAATATTTTCAGGCGCGTCCTGCGCCTAAGGAACGAACCGGGACGAGGGGAACCGGAGCGAGGGCCTGTGCGGCCCTCGTACACCTGCACCAAAGGCCTTCGGCCTCTGGACTCCTGTAGCGGATTATGCTTGACAAATAATTCAAACATGATTCCCGCTGTTGCCTGGAAGGAACGATCAGTTTGACTGTGCTGTGCTTCTGGCCCGGCGTCCTTTGGACGCCAACCGGATGCAAAGCATCCGGGAAAGCCAGGGAATAATCCGCAGGGGAAAGCAAACTTTCCCCCTCGGATTTTCCCGGGCTTTCTTGGGCCAGAAGCCCTCAAACTATTCGTAACTCCAGCGCGGCAGGCGGAACTTGCTTTCCCTCCCAAGCGGGCTCAATCGCCTATTGGGATGCAAGGGATGAAATCCCTTGCCGCAGGTCTGGGGGCGCGCAGCCCCCCAGCGTACCCATTACAGCTTGATATCCTCGCTCTTGGTAACGGCGAGATACAGGATGAGGGACACGGCGGTAAGCACGGTCAGGATGGCGGCGAAGGCGCAGGCCAGGCCGTCGTTGCCGCGGGAAATGGCGGCGTAGGTGCTCATGGTGAGGGTGATGGTTTTATTGTTGTAGAGGATGATAGCGCTGGACAATTCCGTCACGATGGCGACCCAGCTGAGCACCGCGCCGCTCATGATGCCGTTGGCCATCATGGGGGTGGTGACGGTGAGGAAGGTTTTCAGCTTGCCCGCGCCAAGGGACAGGCTGGCTTCCTCCGTGCTGATGGGGATGCTCTGCAGCGTGGCCGTGGCCGAGCGGATGGTATACGGCATTCGTCTTATGACCAATGCGATAATCATCACCGCCGCGGTGCCCGTCAGCGCCAGGGGCTTTTTGCCAAACGCGATCACCAGCGCGATGCCGATGATGGAGCCGGGCATGATGTAGGGCAGCATCGAAAGCGTGTCAATCGTATGGTTGAGGGGCCGCGGCCTGCGCACCACCAGATACGCGATCAGAATGGCGAACAGGATAATCAGCGCCAGGGACACCACGCCGAAAATCATTGTGTTGTCGATGGAGCGAACCAGCAGCTTCTTGACCGCCTTTTCGTAGTTCACCAGGCTGAACCCCGGCTTGAACACGGCGCCGTCGCAGTTGCGGAAGGAGAGGTACACGATGTACAATTGCGGCAGGAACGCCAGGGCGATCAGACCGTAGCAGTACACATACATCAGCACGCCGCCCACGCCCTGGGGCTTGCGCTTTTGAATGGGGTTCAAGCAGTTGATGGAGAAGTTGTACTTCTTCGTGGCCCACTTTTGCAGGAAGAACACCAGCGCCGTCACCACGATGGCAATCACGGAAATGGCGGCGGCGAAGTTATGATCGGTACCGTTTTCGCCCAAATACTGGTTGTAGATTTCCACGGGGAAGGTGCGGTATCCTTCACCGATCAGGAGCGGCGTGCCGAAATCCGCGAACGCCCGCATGAACACCAGCAGGGACGCGGCCAGAATCGTGGGCATGGACAGCTGCATAATCACGGAGAAGAACCGCTTCACCCCCGTGCAGCCCATGTTCGCCGACGCTTCGATCAGCGAGTTGTCGATGGACTTGAACGCGCCGTTCATGTACACGAACACCAGCGGGAAGAACTTGAGCGCCTGCACCATCAGGATGCCGCCGAAGCCGTAGATGCTGCCCAGCTTGATGCCGAACACGTCCTTGAAGAATACCGTGATGACGCCGTTGCGGCCCAGCAGCATGATCCAGCTGTACGCCCCGATGAAGGGCGCGCTCATGCAGCACAGGATAGAAACAACGAACAGGAATTTCCCGCCCTTGAGCTGATAGAAGGAATAGAAGTAAGCGAAGGGGATACCCAGCAGCAGCGTCACCGCCGTCACGGCAATGGTGACGACAAAGCTGTTCTGGATGGTGGAGGAGTAGTAGGGCGTGGAAAAGAACTTGGCGAACTGCTCCAGCGTGAACTGGCCGTCCTTGTTAATGACGGACTGCTTGAGGATGCCGTACATGGGGTAGACCAGGAACAGAGCGAACAACGCCAGGAAAATCCAGGTAATGACCGACCAGACTTCAAACTTTCTTTTCACGGCTCACACCGCCTCTTTGTCCAGGTCGTTGTCCACGCCGGTGAGCAGGTTGCGGCTGCCGTCCTTCGTGAACAGGTTGGCCTTTTCGGTGTTGAGCCGCAGGCGCACCTGGGTGCCGGGCTTGATGATGGAGTCGATGCTGGACTCCTGGATGATCTCTGCCCGTTCGCCGGAGAGGAGATGCACGAAGTAATGGGTGTTCAGGCCCAGGAAAACGCTGCTGTCGATAACAGCCTTGAGGCCCTCGCCCTCGCCGGTTTCCACGATCAATTCCTCGGGCCGGGCGCAGAGGGTGACGGGCTGGGCCTTGAGGTTCTCCGGCGCGACGGTGTCAAACACCGCTTTGTAACCTGTGGGCAGGGAAACGACCGCCTTGCCGTTCTCCACCGTCATGTCGCCCTCCAGCATATTGCTGCGGCCGATGAAAGTGGCGACGAAGGTATTGGCCGGGCGCTGGTAAATGTTCTTGGGCGTGCCAACGTGCTGGATGACGCCGCCGTTCATGACGGCGATGCGGTCAGACACGGCCATGGCTTCTTCCTGGTCGTGGGTGACGTAGACGGTGGTGATGCCCACGCTGTTCTGGATTTCTTTAATGACCGTGCGCATCTCCACGCGCAGCTTGGCGTCCAGGTTGGAAAGCGGCTCGTCCATGAGCAGCACGTCCGGCTCAATGCACAGAGCGCGGGCCAGGGCCACGCGCTGCTGCTGGCCGCCAGACAACTGGGCGGGCATACGGTCGGCCAACTGGTCGATCTGCATCAGCTTTAAGAATTTATCCGCCTGGCTGTGGATCAGCTTCCGGTCAAAGGGGCGGTTCTTTAAGCCGAACTCCACGTTCTTGCGCACGTTCATGTGGGGGAAGATGGCGTAGTTCTGGAACACCATGCCGATGTTGCGCTTGGCGGGGTTCAGGTCGTTGATGCGGGTGTCGTTGAAGAAGAAGTCGCCGCCCTCAATGGAATTGAAGCCCGCAATCATGCGAAGCAGGGTGGTCTTGCCGCAGCCCGAAGGGCCCAGCAGGGTGAAAAATTCGCCCCCGCAGATGCTCAGCGTCAGGTTTTCAATCACCGTGTTTTTGCCGTACCGCTTCACAGCGTTGCGGATATTGATGTTGACACTCATATTCCTTCACTCCTTGTTCTGCGTGACCACGATATTTATACGTTTGTGATTGCTCCTTTTTATAGTATAGCACAGGATTTGAACAAAATCCATATGTAAGGTCACAAAAAAAGAAAAAAACTCTGTGTCGTCAACTGAGCTGCATGGGACAGTCGATGAAAAGATTGTTCCCAAAAGCCTTACCCCTGGCAGGCAATGTCGTCAATTTAAGAAATACGATAGTAGTTTTGAACTTCCCCTGCCAGGGGAAGGCTTTTGGTTGCGTTCTGTTTGGCTTCGTAACATTTTGTTCATTCATCCGTTCGCCCTGGGTTGCTTTTCCTTTTGTATTGCCATCCCATGGATTTGCTGGTATAATAGAGCAGAAAGAAACAAAACGCAATCAGGCGCGTCCACGCAATATCAACACGGAAAGGCGGTTCGGAAGGATGTATCATATTCTGGAAACCCACCCGGAGCTCGTCCCCTTTGCGGGGGACATTAACCTGCGCATGGATAACTACAAGAACAAGCTGTACCAGTTGTTGCAGGGCAGAACCTCCCTCAAGGACTTCGCCAACGCCCACGAATACTACGGATTCCACCAGCTGCCGGACGGCTGGGTGTACCGCGAATGGGCCCCGGCGGCAGATCAGCTCTACCTGACGGGCGAATTCAACGGCTGGCACTGGACGGACACGCCCATGAACCGCATCGACAACGGCAACTGGGAATTGTTGCCCCTCTACACCCGCCGCGCGGTGCAGGACTGGCAGAACGGCAGCTGGTGCTGCGAGGTGTGGGACGACCTGGAACCCTACCCCTGGACGGACGGGGACTTCCATTGCAACGAAAAGCCCCTGATCTACGAGGCTCACGTGGGCATGTGCACGGAGGATTCCCGCATCGCCACCTACCGGGACTTTGCCGACCAGGTGCTGCCCCACGTGAAGGACGCTGGCTACAACACCATCCAGCTGATGGCGATCATGGAGCATCCCTTCTACGGCTCCTTCGGCTACCAGGTGAGCAATTTCTTCGCCGCCTCCAGCCGGTTTGGGTACCCGGAGGATTTAAAATACCTGGTGAACAAGGCCCACGAAATGGGCATCCGGGTGCTCTTGGACGTGGTGCATTCCCACGCGGTGGGAAACACTTTGGAGGGCATCAACCTGTTTGACGGCACCTCCTACCAGTTCTTCCACGACGGCGCGAAGGGCGACCATCCCGCCTGGGGCACCAAGTGCTTTAACTACGACAAGCCGGAGGTCATTCACTTCGACGGCTTCCGCTTCGACGGCGTGACCTCCATGCTCTACCACGACCACGCCCTGGGCACGAATTTCAGTAATCTGGGCATGTACTTCACCATGAACACGGACATCGAGGCCGTGACCTACCTGCAACTGGCCAACGAGCTGATTCGCCAGGTGAATCCCCGCGCCTTGACCGTGGCGGAGGATATGAGCGGTATGCCCGGCATGTGCGAGCCCGTCGCCGACGGCGGCATCGGGTTTGACTATCGGCTGGGCATGGGCCTGCCGGACATGTGGATTAAGCTGAGCAAAAAGAAGGACGAGGACTGGTACCTGGAGGACATGTGGCGGGAACTGACCTTCCGCAACGCGGGCACCATCGCCTACGTGGAAAGCCACGACCAGGCGCTGGTGGGCGACAAGACGATGATCTTCCGCTACGCCGACGCCGCCATGTACACGGACATGGAAAAGACCTGCCACACCGACGTGATCGACCGCGCCGTGGCGCTGCACAAAATGACCCGGCTGCTCACCTTAGCCGCGGGCGGCAACGGCTACCTCACCTTCATGGGCAATGAGTTCGGCCATCCCGAGTGGATCGACTTCCCCCGCCCCGGCAACGGCAACAGCTTCCATTACTGCCGCCGCCAGTGGAGCCTGCTAAACAACGACGCGCTGAAATACCAGGACTTGTACGCCTTTGACCGCGACATGATTCACGCCGCCAAGGAGTACCATATCCTCGACCAGGATTTCCCCTATCTCAAATGGATTCACAACAGCGACCACGTGATCGCCTTTGAGCGCGGCGGGCTGCTGTTCGCGTTCAACTTCTCTCCCATCCAGAGCTTCGTGGATTACCCCATTCCCGTCGGCACGGACAAGCCCTACCGGGTGCTCTTCTCCAGCGACGATGAATGCTACAACGGCTTTGGCCGCATCCGGCACGACACCCACCCCAACGAGGACGGCCATGTGAAGCTGTACCTGCCGCTGCGGACGGCGGTTGTGCTGGCCCCGGAGGAATGATTAGGGAGTAGGGAATAGGGATTAGGCAATAGGCAGTAGGAAAGAAATCAAGAAATGATGTCATCCCGAGCGAAGGTGAGCGGGACGCGAACCGCAGTCGAGGGACCTGGGAAAAACTGAAAAAGCCGGAGTAACGCCTCCGTTCATTTTTAGCTTTCAGGTCCCTCCATTTCGCTGCGGCTCTCGCCTCCGCTCCAGTCGGGATGACATAGTTGCTTTGTTCCTAATCCCTATTCCCTACTGCCTACTGCCTATTGCCTAATGCCTAATGCCTCCTCCCTACTCCCTCACCGTCTCCGCTTCCTCAAAATCCGGGTCAGCCGGCGGCATATGCTGGCAGCAGAAGAGGAAAGCGTCCTCGCCGTTGTCCTCGTAGTAGCGCTTGCGTATGCCCACGTATTCAAAGCCCAGGGCCTTGTACAGGTTCTGGGCAATTTCATTGCTCCTTCGCACCTCCAGCGTGGCGTAGACCACGCCCAGATTGGCGGCGTAATGCAGCAGCGCTTCCGTCAGCGCCTTGCCGATGCCCTGGCCGCGATACGGCTGCTTCACAGCGATGTTGGTCACGTGGGCTTCGTCCAGCACGATCCACGCCCCGGCAAAGCCCACGATCTCCCCCGCCGCCTCCGCCACCACGTAGCGGGCGCAGGTGTTCGTGGTCATTTCCTTCACGAAGTCCTCGCGCTTCCAGGGCTTGGCAAAGGTGGCCGCCTCGATGGCGTGTACCCCGTCCACGTCGTTAAGCGTCATGCGGCGGATAGTATAGCAAATATTTGAATCGCTTGTCATGCTGCACCTTCATCAAATCAGTGTGGAGTGTGGAGTTATATTATTGTGTAACACTACACGGAAGTCACAGACACACTGCAATGTGTTTATTTAACAGTAATTGTTAAGTCAACTCACGATAGAGTACTTTCAGCCACGAAGTCTCGTAACCGTAGGGGCGGATATCATCCGCCCGCATCCCCATGTTCATCATCGTTGGGTCAATGAATCACCGTTCGTGATTTCCCGCAAATACGGGCGGATAATATCCGCCCCTACAGTGATAGGGTATTGATGCTTCAAGTATCTTTTCCAAAACGGCTGATCAGACACCAGCGTTCTTCAAATTCTTCTGTCGCTCGGCCTGCGGCGGGCGCAGGTACAGGGGCGACAGATCGTGGTAATCGACAGCTTCATTCCGATGATTCCAGGCCAAATAAGCCGCCGACGCGGGGCGCAGAAAACAAAGATGCGGCGGGGCAAATTGCGCTTGCTCCCCCAGGATGTCCGCGATCCTGTCCCGGTGCACCGGCATCCCGTCGCCGAGGAACAGCATCGTCTTTCCAAAAGAGGAAACCTTTTCCAAATAATCTTCCAATTTGATGGGTTCATCGTCCAGCAGCCGCTTCAGCGTCCCGCCCGTGAAGGCCGCGCCGTAGACCTGCCCTGCCCGGGCGTCCTGGATGGGACAGATAATTCCGTCAAAATGCTGCACCCCCGCCGCCATGGCCTCCAGCGCGTCCACGGCGACGCAGGGCTTCCCGTTCGCGTGGGCCAGGCCCTTCACCGTGCTCACCCCGATGCGCACGCCGGTAAAGGAGCCGGGGCCGACGGTGACGGCGAAAACGTCGGTCTGCCCAACGTCCAGGCCGGTGTGCCGGTAGGCTTCCTCCGTCATGGGCAGGATGGACTGGGAATGGGTGAAAGCGTTCACGGCCATGGCCTCGTAGCGAACAGCGCCGTCCTGCATCAGCGCCACGCCCGCGACAGGCCCCGATGTGTCCAGGCAAAATAAAATCATAATAACTGTTCCTCCCGGAATGCGAACCCGCCCTGGGGTTCAAAGGTGATTTCCCGCGTGGTTTCGTCCACGGTATGGATGCGGATGGTCAGCACCCGCTCCGGCAGATACTCCGGCGCGCGTTCGCTCCATTCCACCAGCGCCGCGCCGTCGCCGTGGAGCTGCTCCTCAAAGCCCATTTCCCCGATCTCGTCGGGGTCGTGGATGCGGTACCAGTCGAAGTGGTACAGCGGGATGCGGCCCTCGTCGTACACGTTCAGGATGGTGAACGACGGGCTGGGCACCGGCCCGCTGACGCCGAGCCCTCGCGCCACGCCCCGGGCGAACTCGCTCTTGCCCGCGCCCAAATCGCCCTGCAAAAGCACCACGTCCCCCGGCCGCAAATGCGCCGCCAGCTTCGCGCCAAGCCTTCGCGTCTCCGCCGCGTCATGCGTTACGATCACAAACAGACTTCCTTTCTTTATTTTCACTCAGTCTACTATGGGAATTTTTCATCAAGATAGGAGGTAGGAGAGATGAGATAGGAGATCAATATAGTCTTTCGTAAGACTACGATTCCAAAAGCCTTTCCCTTGAGGGGAATGTTGTCAACTTTAGATGGGGAAGCATTAAGCACAAACGAAATCAACTAAGCAACATATTTATCAACCAACCTCCAATGTCATCCTGAGGAACGAAGGAATGACATTGTTACTTTCGTTCGTTTCAGTAACTCCGTTAAAACCGTTCTTCTTTAAGTTGGCGACATTTTCCTCACATAATCGCGTACCCCCGCAAGAACAGTTCGCTGTACAGGAAGAACAGCAGCCCAGTGGCAAGCAGCAGGAACCGCCGGGCCAGGCCGTCCTTGAGCTTCCCCAGAATGATGAACAGCGGCACGCAGCAGAGCATGTACCGCCCCCCGCTGATCATCCAGCCGGACAGGTAGGTAAAGCCCAGGTAGACCCCGCCGTAGAGCAGGTACATCATCCGCTCTTTTTTATAGACCCCGTACCCCAGCACCGCCAGCGCGGCGAAATACAGTGCAATTTGCAGATAGTAAATGAACCACGCCAGGCCGGGATAATCCCGCGCCAAACGGTATTGCAGGCTGATGTTTTCGCCGATCCACTGGGTGCTCTGATACCAGGGCTCCCCCGCCTCGAATTTCAAAAACTGGAAGCAGTTGCCCCAGAGCGCCGCGTTGATGCCCAGGTACACCCCGAACCCCGCCGGGATCAGGAGCAGGAAAGCGTCCTGCCAACGGAGCTTTTCTTTCTTCGGTCCGAACCGGAGCGTCACCCATTCGTACACCGCCGGGAAAAACAGCAGCATCCCCTGCGTCCGCGTCAGCGCGGCGAAGAAGCCCACGACACCCGCCGCCAGGAAGTTGCGCTTTCTCAGCGCGTACAGGCAGCCGATGGACAGCGCCAGGAACAGCCCTTCCGTGAACACCCCCAGCGCGAACAGGGAAAAGGGATACAGCGAAAGCAGCAGCACCGCGTCCCAGGCGTTGCGGCGGTCGCCGTCCAGCAGCATCAGTTCATAGAGCAGGATAGAGGCGGCACAGTACCCGACGTGGGAAATGATCACGCCCGCGAGCGGCAGGCTGAACGTCAGCCACCCCAGCCAGCGCATCAGCAGCGGATACAGCGGATAGAACACCAGGTTGATGGCGTTCTCCCCAGTGGTCACATAGCCGTGGCGCGCGATGTCGATATAGCGCGTGGCGTCGCCCGGCTCCATCAGGCGGCCTTCGATCAAGTCCCCCAGCTTTTCAAAGGAAAAAGAACCGCTGGTGATAACGATGTGCAGCGCCAGCGCCAGGTAATGCAGGAGCAGGACGGTCAGGACGACCAGCAGCCAATCGCGCCCTTTGGTTTTCAGCAGTTGTTTCATCGTGATTAACCGATCCGGCCCTCCGCCAAACACACCGTGACCGCGGCGGACAGCACGGCGCAGAGAGAAAGCGCCCAGCCATAGCCAACCGGAGACAGCCGCGGCTTCCAGGCCGGCAGGCGCCTCCCCACCAGATAAAAAGCAATGGCGCAAATCAGCAGGCACAGCGGCGCCCAGCCAGGCAGCAGGAAAAAGACGCCGCCCGGCAGGCAGAGCAGCAGGAACGCCGCGTCCCGCGCGGTTTTCCCGTCGGTAATTTTCTGGAAACGGCGCTGGAAGAGAAACAGCGCCGCGCCCGTCATCGTCCACGCCAGGAGCATTCCGCTGAATTCATACTGACCAAACAGCACGCTGCCCAACGCATAAGCCAGCCACGCGAACACCGCCGATACCGGCCCCACGCCCTCCGGCCCGCTCAGCGCGGGCAGGAGGGTTCGCATGTACGGGCCGTGAAACAGGGCGCTCAAGTCCATTTCGTTCTCAATGCTCCCGTACACCGCCAGATGGAACAGCAGCGCGGCCAGGAGATAGATAATACCCGCGCAGCAGGTCATCAATGCGCTGCCGCCCAGCAGGCGCGCTGCGTCCGGCTTCATCCATCCCATTTGCCGCAGGAAAGCCACGATCAGCGCCGCCACCAGCGCGACCATCCCGCCGCCCGCCAGAAAGCCGAAAATATCTCCCATCGGCGCTCCTTTCTTCTGGTAAATAGTATTCCAAGAAAAATCCATCTGCCCGTTTCCTGCCGGACAGATGGAGCCGAAACAGAACAAAAAGGATTACGCCTGCGGGGCGAACACCACCGCCGCGCCTTCGGGCCGCACGTTCAGCACGAAGCAGGCATGGCGGCCGAACACCGCCTCCATCTGGCGCACGAAATCGTCCACCTGGGCGTTGGGAACAAAGTTCAGCGTGGTGCCCGCGAAGCCGCCGCCATGCACGCGCCAGGCACCCTTGCCCTTGAGCTGCACCGCGGCCATCGCCAGGGCCAGGCACAGGGGCTGGCTCTTTCCGGCATAGAGGTTCTGCAGCAGCTTCCAGCTGCTTTCGCCGGAGGCAATGATGTTTTCAAACATCGCTTGCAGATCCTGCTCCCGGACGGCCTTCACCATGGCCTTTACCCGCGCGTTTTCGTCGAAGAAGTGCATCGCGCGCAGGATGGGCCGCTCGCCGAGCTTCTGCCGCAGTTCGGGGATTTTCTGCCAGAATTCCTCGAGCCGCACCGGGCGCAGCACGTCCTCGCCCAGTTCGTTTGCCACCGCCTGCATTTCCGTGCGCACGGCGGCGTACTCAGCGGTCAGGTTGTCGTGGCTGCCGCCGGTGTTCACGATCACCAGGGAATAGCCCGCTTTCTGGAAGTCGTAGAACAGCGGCTCCACCACGGGATTCTTCACGTCCTTAAAGTCGATCGTCACCAGCCCACCCGTGGAGCAGGCCATCTGATCCATCAGGCCGGAGGGCTTGCCGAAATACTCGTTCTCCGCCACCTGGGAAATCTGGGCGCGGACAGTGCTGTTCACCACGAAGCCGTTGTACAGCGCGTCCAGGATGGCGCAGATCATCACCTCATACGCCGCGGAGGAGGACAGGCCGCTGCCGCCCAGCACGTCGCTGGTGACCGCGGCGTCAAAGCCGCCAAGCTTGTACCCCCGGTCGGCCATGGCCTTTGCCACGCCGCGAACCAGCGCGGCGGAGGTGCCTTCTTCTTCCGGATGCACGCTCAGATCGTCCAGGGAAATTTCAATGCCGGGATACCCGGCGCTCTGGATGCGCACGGTCATATCCTCCCGGGGCGACACGCAGGCCAGGCAGTCCAGGTTCACCGCCGCCGCCAGCACGCGGCCGTTGTTATGGTCGGTGTGGTTGCCGATGATCTCGGTGCGGCCCGGCGCGCTGATCATATACAGCGGCCCGGAGGTGTGGAAGCTGTCCTCATGCGTTTTCACCAGCCCGGTGTACCGGCTCACCTGCCGGGCGAGCTCCCCGTTTCGCATCCCGTACAGCTGGGACAGGCGCTCCATCGCGGGCTGGCGTTTGATCTGGGCGAGCATATCAGAATAATTGCACATGGGTTGTCGTCCTCCTTCACACCCGATTCAGTACATCCTGCCAGAAAGCAAGGAAATCATCCAGGCCAAGTTCCCTGAGTTCCGCTTCAAAGGCGGAAAAGCTTTCGTCGCTGATCTCTTCCTCACCCAGCACCCACCGGGCGATCTGCATGTCCACATAATAGCCCAGCTGGTTTTGCATTGCCGTGACCTTCTCCGTTTCTTCCCGCGTCAATGTGTAATAAGGGAAGGGCATCTTTACATATTGTTGGAATTCTTCCTGCTGGGTCAGGATGCTCCTGACCATCTCGCTGCCGCTCATGAGCTTTTCAAACGCGCCGGTGGAGATGCCGGGCTGCTCGGCGGAGCCGCCCTCGATCAGGGTGCTGGAACGGAAGGTGTCGAAGCTGTTCTGCACCGCCTCCAGATACCGCCAGGTGCCGTCGCCGTCGGTCAGGAAATCCACGTCCTGCATCCCGATGCCCGCCAGCACGGAGCCCTCCAGCGTATACAGCGAATCCACCCAGCGGAGCACGGTCTCCACGTCCTGGCAGTGGCTGGTCACGGCGAAGGTGCCGCGCAGGACGGCGCCGGAAAAGTCGCGGTACGCCTGGGTTCCTTCGTAGGAAAGCGGCGGCATGATGGCGTAGTTTTCCGCCCAGGAGACCTTGAAAATGTCCGCGGGCATGGGCGTGATGATCGCGCCGTAGGTCGCCTTCGCGTTGGAATCGGTCACGGTGCGCATATCGTCGGTCTGGGTAAAGCCGTTTTTCTCCAGCAGGCCCGCCGCGTACAGGTCGCGGCACCAGGCGATAAACAGGCGGAAGTTATCTTCCAGCGGCATATATTTTACCTGCCCGTCCTCCGCAAACACGTTGTAGTCGTTGGCGATCAGGCCGAAGGCATGGGCCAGGAATTTCAGGTCGAACGGCCCTAAGAACCCCAGCGGGATTTCGTCCGCCCGGTTGTTGCGGTTGGGGTCGCGGGTCTGGAACGCGGTGAGCATGTCCACAAATTCCTGCGCGGTGGCGGGCATGTCCAAATGCAGGGTATTGAGCCATTCCTGATTGACCCAGATGTAGTTCTGCATCGACGGTTCCGAAATATAAGGCAGCGCGGCGATGCTCCCGTCCGGCAGGGTGATGGCGGCAAGCACGTCGGGCTTTTCATTCAGAATCGCCGTCAGGTTGGGGCAGCAGGCTTCCAGGTAGGGCTTCAGGTCGATCAGCACGCCGTTTTCCCGCAGGCGCATACATTCATCGCCGGTCAGCCTGGCCTTGAAAAGCACGTCGGGCAAATCCTCCGCGTCCGGCCGCATGGCGTCCTTGGCCTTGCTCCAGGCGGCGGCGTCGGTGTACTGCGTTACATCAAAATGAATCCCCGTCTTTTCTTCCATCCGGGAAAAAAACCTGTTGTCCGCCCAGGAACGGTACTGCGTATTATCAAACCCCGCCAGCGTGAAAGACTGCGCGGCCGTTTCTTCCGCTCCCGCGAATCCGGGCAGACAGAGCATTGCGATGATCAGGAAGCAGAAAACCCGTTTCATTCGCATTCCGCGGCTCCTCCTTTTGCGATAATGAAATTATTATACAGGAAAGAAAGGATAAATTCTACCCCCATTTTTTAAAAGAATATGAATAATTCGCTCTCTCCGTATCGAAGAAAAGCGCGTCACAGGAAGAAGGAAAAAAACATAAGATGAACCATGAAATCAAAGGAGGGGGATTATGCGGATCTGGATAGAAGGGAACGCGGAAACGAACCAATTCCTTCGAAAAAAATGTACAGAAAACGGTATGGTACTGTCGACACCCGCGGCATGTGACCTGGCCGTGCTTCAATTTCCTTACTCGACCATTTCGGAAGAATTGAAGGATACCTTTCCGGACGGTCAGAAAATCGTGTGCGGGATGATCAGTGAAGAAGCAAACCGGATAGCAGGCGAAAAGAACTGGCGTCTGTTTCAGCCGCTCAAAGAAGAAACCTATCTCACAGAAAATGCGAGGCTGACAGCGGAGGGAGCGGTCAGCATTGCGATGAGCAAGATGTCCATTGCCATCAGGGACGCGGTCTGCACGGTGATCGGCTACGGCAGGATTGGGAAGGAGCTCACGCGCATCCTGCGTTCCCTCGGGGCGGAGGTTATTGTAGCCGCACGGCGAAAAGAAAGCCGGGAGGAAGCAGGAGAAAACAGTGTCCCGCTCAATAGAATCCAGTCTGTGCTTCGGCGGTCAGATTTGATTCTGAACACCATCCCCAGTCGCGTTCTATCAGAATCCGGTCTGTTTTGCACCAAAAACACCGCGTTTTTGATAGAGCTTGCCAGCAAACCCTATGGCTTTGATATGCAGCAGGCAAAGAAGCTGGGGCTGCACGCCTCCCTGGAGAGTGGCATTCCGGGCAGGTATTGTCCCCAATCCGCCGCCGCTGCCCTCTTCCGGTATATCGAAAGGAGTGTTCAAATTGAGTAAGACCAAAGTCGGCTTTGCGCTGACCGGTTCCTTTTGCACGTTTCAAAAGGTGTTCCAGGTGATTGAAAAGCTGGTCGGCGCGGGGTATGAAATCTTCCCCGTTCTCTCCTATAACGCTTCTCAGGAAGATACCCGATTTTATGATAAGGATACCGTGTTTCAATCGCTGATTTCTCTGACCGGGAAAACACCCTTCACCACGCTTTCCGAAGTCGAGCCCATCGGGCCCAAGAAGATGCTGGACGCCTATATCATCGCCCCCGCCTCCGGGGCCAGTATGGGCAAAATGGCCCACGGCATTTTCGATTCGCCCGCGCTGCTCGGCGCGAAATCCCATCTGCGCAACAGCCGCCCGGTGCTCGTCGCTCCCTCCACCAACGACGGCCTGAGCACCGCCGCCGAAAACATCGGGAAGATTTTAGCCATGCGGAACGTTTATATGGTGCCCTTCCGTCAGGACGACCCGGTAAACAAACCGCGGTCTGTTGTGGCGGACTTTGACAAAATCCCCGAAGCGCTGGCCGCCGCCTTGGCGGGTGAGCAGGCGCAGCCCATTCTGCTGCCGCCCTTGAAAAACGAGGGAAAATAGAGTATACTATCTGCGTGGAGGAAAGAAGAATGAAGTACAAAAACACCCTGCACATTGCTATATTCTCGCTCTTGCTTGTTTTGCAATTCGTTTCCCCCGGCGTCGCCTCGGCGGATGGAACCGGGTTTGAAGATCTTCCCGCCTGGCACTCGCTGCCGGTTTATGTGATGGAGCGCACGGCGGAAGGCCCGGCGGACAGCTTTGTCCGCTATCCTGAACTCATGACGGAGGACAGCGCTTACCAGCCGAGCGTGGAGAAAATCAACGCGGCCATTCAGGCGCAGGCGAACATTCCGGGCTACCTGCAATTGCTGTCAACAATTAGCGAGGGCAGCACGGGACTGCGGATGGATTACGAAATCGGCGCGCTTTGCTATCATTCCGCTGATATGCCGGATGGGCAAAGCCAGCTTGGCAATTCCTACCTGTCTATCCTATTCAGCGCGGAAGGAAAGATGCTCCAAGGCCGCCCATCTCAGATTTACTACCCCATGACCTTTGACCTGCGCACGGGCGAAAGCATGACCTTTGACCAGTTGTTCACCGACCCGGACGCGGCGAAGGAGCGAATCGAAGCGCTGCTGGAAACAGACGTGGAACCGACGCTGTCCACCTATCTGGAAAACAATCAGCTGTTCCCCGTCCCCTATGACCGGTTTTTCCTGGACGGTTTTGGGCACCTCATCATCGTCTATGAACAGCACCAGCTTTCTTTCTTATCGGGTTACTCCGGCAGCGTATCCTTCCGATACAGTGAGCTGGTTCCGCAGGTCACCTTTTCTTCTACTGAATTGGCAGGCTATTTTGCCCCCGTGCTGACCGCATCGGAAGAAACACGCCTTTCTTTCATTCAGCAGATGATGCGTTCCCGGCTCGTCGCCACTCATCACACCATCAGCTTAGGAGATGACCTGGAAAAAGTCCTGTCCGACTTCCGCTCCACCACGGATTCCGGTTACTATCCCGACGGGGCGTACTACGAAGTGGAGGACGCCAACTACCGCGGCACGCTGATCCTGACCGACGAATCGGAGGAAACCGTCACCGGCCTGCTGACCAGCCGAACCGACTTGATGGATATTCAGACGGGAAAAACCACCTTGGATGAAGCCATCGCGCTGATCGGAGCGGAGCCCGCCATCCGCCTGCCCATCGACGAAACGGCGGCGGAAATGTATCGGGTCTGCCCCGGCGCCCTCGCCCTCTACACATTCACAGACGATCAGGGAAGGCCCGTTCAGTTTTCCCTGTACGCGGACGAAGCGGGCACGGTTCAGTATATCAGTTTGGAATTAGTATAACAGCTGTAAAGGAGCAATATGAGTTCAACAACTGCCTCAAAAAAACAAAAAACGCAAGCCCTGCCCGCCCCCGCCACCACTGGCCGGGGCGCGGCTTTGTATATCGCCCTGGGCGTGTTCCTGCTGACGCTGGGCACGGCCTGGCTTTTGCCCTTCTTTGGCATTCAGGAAGGGTATGTGATCAACCAGCTTTTCCTGCTGCTGCTCGGCCTGTGCGGCCCGCTGTGCCCGTTCATGGTGTTTTTAACGTTCTGGGCCGGGGCCGGGCTGCTGGTCGCCTGCCGCCACCGGGTGTCGGGTCGCAATTTCTTTCTGTTGCTTGGCCTGTACCTGCTCACCCTCGCGGCGCACACGCTCATCGCCCGCGTGCCGGGCAGCATGGGCGCGTCGCCCTATCTGGACTTCATGCGCCGCCAGGCGGAGGCCCTGTCCCCCTTGGGCCAGAGCGATTACACCACCTGCCTGAACCTGGCCTACGCCCAGCGCTCCACCGGCGCGGGCGGCATGATCGGGATGCTGATCGCCTATCCCCTGGCTCATTTGCTGACCCGCATCGGCGCGGAATTCCTGGTGTTCGCGCTGATGCTCGTTTTGCTCTGCGCCCTGTTCCGCCTGCATCCGGGACGGTGGTTCCGCACGCTCTCCGAAAAGGAAGAACAGCGCCGCGCCCAGCGGGAGCAGACGCGCCAGGAGCAGGGTCAGCCGCCCATGCCGGAATACGTTCCCCAGCCGATGGACGCCCAGGCAGAGACGGAAATGCCCCCGGCCTATTACCGCTCCGCGCCGATGTACGCGCCGCAGCCCGTTTCTCCGCCCAGGCAGGACGACAAGGGATTCTATGCGGTGCAGCCTGATCTGTATGAGGAACGCTTCACGGAGCCGGAGCCCGAAAAACAGCCGATTCCCGAGCCGGAATGGCGGAAGGAGCCCGTCAGGGAAGAGCCCGTTGAACCCGTTCAGGAGCAGGCCCCGCCGGAGCCGGACAAGCCTGGCATGTTCGGCAGCTTCCTGAACCGCCTGAAAACCGCGAAGCCGGAGAAAAAAGCCGCGGAACCGCAGCCGCCGCTCCAGCCCGCCGCCAAAGAAGCGAAGCCTGCGGAGCCCGAAGAACCGGAAGAAGAAATTCCCCCGCTTCGCCCAGAACCCAAGCCCGCGCCCCGCACCGCGCCGCGCTCCGCCCAGGCGTTGGACGACGACGACGATCTCCCCTGGGACATTCCCTCCAGCGCTGTGCCCCACGCCGCGCCCGTGCCAGTCAAGGCCCCCATGACCCACGCGATGCCGCAGAAGGAAGCACCCGCGCCCCGTCACGCGGCGGGAAAGGCCATGGAAAAACCGATGCAGCCGACCGCTAAAAGCGTGTCGCCCGTGCCCGCTCCGGCTGCCGCTCCCGTATCTTCTTGGGCAAGCCAGGTAAGCCAGAAACAGAAAGAACTGGACATGCCCGTCCATACCACCCAGAAGAACGACCCAAAACCGGTCTACACCGACCCGGTCATGCCCATCACGGGCGAACGGATTTCCATCGGCCCCAAGGTACAGCCCGGCCCGGACGCGAAGCTGGACGGCACCAGCGCGCCGACGAAACTCAAAGAAACCAGCATGGCGGACAGCATCCCCTATTCCCCGCCGCCCATCCGCCTGCTCAAGGAGAGCCGCCACGTGGCCCAGGCCGACGCCGCCCAGGAGGACGAGCGCCGGGCCAAGATCATCGAGGGCACGCTGCGCTCCTTCGCGGTGGAATCCGAAGTCAAGCAGATCATGCACGGCCCGTCCATCACCCGGTTCGCCATCCAGATCGCGCCGGGCGTGAAGGTCAGCCGCGTGGCGAACACTTCCGACAACTTGGCGCTTGAACTCAAAACCAAGCACGTCCGTGTGGAAGCGCCCATCCAGGGCACGAACTACATCGGCATCGAGGTGCCGAACCAACTGGTCAGCACCGTCGCCCTGCGCGAAGTGCTGGACAGCCCGGAGATGCGGAACAATCCCTCTCCCCTGCTGGTGGCCCTGGGCAAGGACATTGCCGGGGCGCCCGTGCTGTGCGATTTAAGCAAGATGCCCCACCTGCTGATTGCAGGCGCGACGGGCAGCGGTAAATCCGTCTGCATCAACTCCATTGTGTGCAGCCTGCTCTACCGCACATCCCCCGACCAGGTGCGCCTCATCATGATTGACCCCAAGCAGGTGGAACTGAGCGTGTACAACACCATCCCCCATCTGCTCGTGCCCGTGATCAGCGACCCCAAGAAAGCCGCCGGGGCCCTGGCCTGGGTGGTGCAGGAAATGCTGGAGCGCTACGGCAAGTTCAGCGCCCAGGGCGTGCGCAACCTGGCGGGCTACAACAAGGCCAACGAGGGCACCGAGAAGGTGCTGCCCAACATCGTGGTCATCATCGACGAAATGGCCGACCTGATGGAGGTCTGCCGCAAGGACGTGGAAGAATCCATCCGCCGCCTGGCCGCCCTGGCCCGCGCCGCGGGGATTTACATGGTGCTGGCTACCCAGCGCCCGTCCGTCGACGTTATCACCGGCGTCATTAAAAACAACATCCCCAGCCGCATTGCTTTCGCCGTGTCCTCCGGCACGGACAGCCGCACCATCATCGACATCAACGGCGCGGAAAAGCTGATGGGCAAGGGCGATATGCTGTATAAACCCGCCGGGGCCTCCGCCCAGCGCGTGCAGGGGTGTCTCGTCACCGACGACGAAGTGAACTCCATCGCCGAGTACATCGGCGCGCGGTATCAAACCGACTTTGACCCCAACATTGTGGATCACCTGGAAAATTCCAACAAAGACCACGACGCTGACGAAGTAACCGGCGGCGGCGACGATATGGGAGGTTCCGGCGGCGGCGAGGGCAGCTTCCAGGATCTTTTGCAGCAGGCCATCGAAATGGCGGTCGAGGACGGCCAGACCTCCACCAGTATGCTCCAGCGCCGCCTGCGCGTGGGCTACGCCCGGGCGGGACGCCTGATCGACGAAATGGAAAAGCGCGGCATTATCAGCCAGAGCGAGGGCTCCAAGCCCCGCAAGACCATTATGACCCGGGAACAGTATTACGAGATGATGGGGAATGAGTGAGCGCATTTCGTAAATCATCAGGATGAACGGATTGAGTGCTTTAGGGCAGATAGGAGCGAGGAGAGAGAAGATAGGAGATATTAATCTTCAAAATTGGGATGACGTACCAAAAGGCTTCCCCTTGAGGGGAAGGCTTTTGGCTGCTTCCCTCAGTTACACATCAAAGTCACTATCGTATTTCATAAGTTGACGACATTGCCCTCAATGGAAAACCTTTTGACACCCTACCTTAACAATTCTTTCATTCGTGCGTAAGCAGAGGGCCAACGACGTATTGAATCACTATGAATCTCCTATCTTCTCTCTCCTAACTCCTTACTGGTTTAAAAACTCTTGAAGCAGGCAGCAACCATCTTGACTACGATATAGAAAGAAAAGGAGCTGACCCTCATGTCAACGCTTCCCACTGCCGCATGGCAAAAGATAGCTTCCTTCCCGGACTGGAAGGGCGAAGCGGACAATTCCCTGGCGATGAACAGCATGATCAGCTTCCGGGGCTATCACGGCCAGGGAACCCTTTGGCTGGATGTGGCCCCGCAGGTGGAGAGCTTCCGGCTGTTCATCAACACGGACGCTTATGACACCGCGGACTTTCGCGCGGGGATTCATTCGCTCGACTATTCCGCCTCGGCGGTGGACGGCGTCAACACGATTCAGGTCACGAATATCCAGCCATCTGATCTAAAAAATGCTGTGACCGTATACATTCCTTACCCCACAGTCAGAACCGGAGACTTCGCTTCCTCCGGGATTCGGCCCGAGGCCATGCAATTGGTCAGTGATTTGATCGCTTCGGACATTGCTCATGGTTTCCCCAGCGCCCAGTTGGCGATCATCCGCAATGGGGAATTGGTGTACGAAAACGCCTGGGGACGCCGGAACGCCTACCATCCCGACGGCACGCCAAACAGGGAGAGCCCGGCGGTCACCACGGAAACGATGTACGACCTGGCCTCCGTCACCAAGATGGTCACCGCGAACTTCGCCCTGCAAAAGCTGGCGACGGATGGAAAGCTGGATGTGAATACCCGCGTGGTGGACATTCTGGGCCCGGCCTTTGCGGAGGATACCATCGAAATTCACTTCGCCGGTTACCCCTATCCCGGCCTGGACACGGTTAAAAAATGGAAAGCCAGCCTGACCGTGCGCGACGTGCTGTGCCACCAGGCGGGCTTTCCCGCCGACCCGCAGTATCACAATCTCCGTTTCGACGCCGCCCGGCGCGCCTACGACCCCAGCGCGGTCAACCCGCTGTATGCCGATTCAGACCATTCCTGGCAAACGCGGGAAAGCACCTTCCGCGCGCTGTGCAAAACGCCGCTCATGTACCGGCCCGGCACGGAGACGGTGTATTCCGACGCGGACTATATCCTGCTCGGCTTCCTGGCGGAAAAAATCACCGGGCAGCGGCTGGACGCCTACCTGCGGGAAACCTTCTGGGAGCCCATGGGCCTGACGCGCGTCGCGTACAACCCGCTTGAAAACGGCTTCCAGCCCCAGGACTGCGCCGCCACCGAACTGAACGGCAACACCCGCGACGGGCGGATTTCCTTCCCGGGCATCCGGGATTACACCCTGCAAGGCCAGGTGCACGACGAAAAAGCCTGGTATGCCATGGCGGGCGTCAGCGGCCACGCGGGCCTGTTCGCCAACGCGCGGGATTTGGCGAAGCTGGGCTCCCTGATGCTGACCGGCGGCTGGAGTGAGCGCCGCTTCTTTTCCCCCACCGTGATGGATTTTTTCACCGCGCCCAAGAGCATCGGCATGGACAATTGGGGCCTGGGCTGGTGGCGGCAGGGCGAGGACAAACGGCCCTGGCACTTCGGCACCCAGTCGCCGTCCTTCGCCATCGGCCACCAGGGCTGGACGGGCACGCTGCTCATGATCGACCCCTCCCGGCAGCTGGTTATCGCCTACCTGAACAACAAAATCAATTCGCCGGTGGAGAAAGACGGAAAGGCCATCCGCTTCTCCGGCAGCGATTACACCGCGTCCACCCTGGGCTTCGTGCCACAGATCCTGTCCATCGGCATGGATTCCGGCAGGGACGTAACAAGTCAGCTTACCGCGCTCCTGGCCGACATGGTGACGGAAAGCAAGAAGCTGATCCCGGAAGGCGCTGAACCGGATCACCCGGCAGTAAGAAACGCGCAAAGCAAAGAAAACGTCCTGGCGCTTTGGACAAAGAAGGAAGATTGCTGACCTTATTCTAAAGCGCGGAATAAAATTGTACCCAAAAGCCTTCCTTTCAAAGGGAATCGCTTTTGGGTACGCTTTTTATGTGCAAGGGATGAGAATATTACTTTGCCGCTTTCTCCTGCCTGAAAATCAGCCGCAAAAGCCCCCGAAGTCCCCTTGGCGCTTTCACGCAAATCACGCGCATCGACACTTGAGTCGTCCTCCTTTCATTTCCGCACCAGCAGCAGGCCCAGCAGAATCAGCGCCGCGCCGACCAGCGCCAGCCACGCCCAGCCCGGCACGCACAGCAGAATTACCAGCACGCCCGCCGCAATCAGCACATACCCGGCAATGCGGAGAAGAAGGCTTCCGCCGCTGGGATAGCATTGCACCCGCACTTCATCTTCCCGCTGCCATGGCATATAAAACCACCTCCTGAACCAGTGTATGGCGGGAGGGAGGTGGTTATGAGTGAGTAGATAAAAGATAGGAGATAGGAGCTAACTCCTCGCTTATTTTTGCGTTCTCATCCAGTCCAGCAGCGCGGCGACGCTTTTTTCCGGCAGGCGGAGGGAAAACTCCGGCTCCTGGATGTTTTCCAGGTAGTGCGCGTCGGAGGAGTGGAGCACGTGCTTGTTGTCGAGCGGCTCCAGGGGACAGGGCAAATCCTTCCAGACTTCTACCGTGGTGAACGTGGGCGAGGGCGGCATCATGCCCAGGTTCACCAATAGTCCATTGCTGCCCCGGTTGATGTGCGCGGGCACCGGCACGCCGCCGACCGCCCGCACTTTTTCCGCGCATTCTTCCAGCGACAGGTCGGTCGCGCCGATCAGGAGCGCGTCCTCCTCAGCGATCACTTCGTCGTCCTCGTTCATCACCAGCTGCTCCCCGAAAAACGCGGGCTTGTTCTTCCCGGCGGGCAGGTGCTCCTTCAGCATGGCCCCGAAGTCCACCGCCGTTTGCACGTCCGGGAAATAGCCCAGCATGTGCACTTCCTCGCTGGTGGTGATCTCAATGGCGGGCACCAAAAGAAGCCCGTAGGCCTCGGCGATTTTTTCCGCCGCGGGCAGGTTGCGGGCGGCGTTATGGTCGGAAATCGCCACGATCTCCAAGCCCTTCACCACCGCCATGCCCAGGATGTTGCCCGGCGTCATGTCGTTGTCGCCGCAGGGGGACAGGCAGGAATGGATATGCAGGTCGGCAAAGAAATTCATTTTATTCCGCCTTTTCCGGCACGCCCTGCTGCATCATGCGGCCGCAGATCGTGTAAGCGGACAGCGGGCTTTTCAGCACCCGCAGCCCTTCATCCGTGGCTTTTTCCAGGATGCTTGCCGGCATGTCGATGTTCTCCGGCAGGATCACGCAGGCCATTTCCGCCAGCGCGGCCACGGCCACCACGTTCATATGCGTCTGCACCGTCACCCAGGCCATGCCCTCGCAGCCGTGGGCCATCACCCAGGACAGCAGGTCGCAGGTGTAGCCGCAGGAAACCTCGCGGTCCTCCTCCACGCCGGGGGTCATATCCTTCGCCTCGATCAGCTTTGTCAGTTCGGAAACCTTCATGGGCCGTTCCTCCTTGAAACCGTTTTCAGTGTCCTGAGTCATTATTCAGTCGTTTACCGCAGAAGAACCTCATGCCAGAGAGAGGAGTTAGGAGAGATGAGAGAGGAGATGAAAGAATGACCATGCTTTTATTGGCTGTCATGGCTTTCGCTTTTTATCCGACACTGTCAATCTTCTATCTCCCAACTCCTATCTGATTCGTGCTCTTTTGAAGCGCGACTGAAGAGGCTATATTTATTGTATCATAAAACGCCGTTTGCTTCAATCGTCCGCGTCGTCCTCCGGGAAATCGTCGTCTTCCTCTTCCAGGTCGCCGTAATCCAATTCCACCACGCGCGCCCGAAGATAGCGGCTGAGCAGCTTCATTTCCGCCTGGCTCAGCCGGGGATTGGCGGCTTTCACGCTGTCATAGAGCAGGTAATCCGTGCCCACGTTCAGCACGTTTGCGATTTCCACCAGCGTGTCCACGCTCGGAATGCGCATCCCGCGCTCAATGTTGCCATAATAGGACGTGGAAATGGACACAGCCTTGGCGACCGTTTCCTGCGATAAATGCTTGGAGCGCCGCTTCATTTTCATCCGGCGGCCCAGCGCTTCATAATCCACCATCCGTGCGTTCACCCTCCCGCTGATGTCTTTTTTCTGTCACCAACAGTATAACGGAAGGAATGAATTTTGTAAAGATTTGTCGAAAAATGTTGAATCCCCCGCGCCTGATTTCAGGACGCGGGGGACAGGTTAGTTCAAATCACTGAATCGCGCTGGAATGGCCGATGCCGAACAGCTCGTTCTGCTTGCGGTTGGTGCTGCTGTTGTAGTTGCCGGTCACGTTCAGCTGGTTGCCCATGAAGATGAGCACGCTGGTCGCGCCGCCGTCCAGGTTGATGGCGGAGGTGCAGCCAAGTTCAGCCATCTTTTCGCCCAGCCAGATGCAGCTTTCGCCCTCCGTGACGCCCTTGCGCTTGCCCTCGGCGACCACCACGATGTAGTGGCCGGGCTCGGCGATGCCAAAGCCGGTACGGGGGTTGGGCGTGTTGCCAAATTCCTTGGAGCGGGGGGACACTTCGCCGTTCTCCACCAGGATGGGGCCAAAGGACAGGGTGTCCGTCGCGCCGTTTGCCAGCAGTTTCTTGGCGGTGACTGTGGCGTTCTTATGCAGCGACACCGAGCCGTCGGGGTACAGCGCCATCACGTCCAGCGGGGGATACACGGTGGAGTTGGCCTTCTTGGGCCGGTCGTAGAACACTTCGCCGTCACGGATGATCACGCCGATGGGATAGTCGTAGCTTTCCTCGTGGTCGCGCTCGATGCGGTAGATGAAGTAGTCGGAGTTGATGGCGAACACCAGCTGGTGCTGCTGGGCGATCTTTTCAGGCAGCGCCTTGTAGCGGTCGCCGTAAGATTTGTAGTGGTCTTTGTCGAAGGGATAGAAGTCAAACAGTTCGCTGTTGTCCTTGGCGAACACTTCGGCCTCGTACCAGCGGAGCGGGCCGTTGGTGCTGTTCTTGCCCTCATAGCGCTTGATCTCGATGCGCAGAGTTTGGGAGGCGTACAGCCACAGGCCCTCCGCTTCATTCGCGTAAACAAATTCGCTTTGTCCATCCGGCAGGAAGCCCTGGGCGGTCAGGGCGGGGAAATGCTCGTTGAGGGTGCTCGGGTCAACGGTGCCGGTGAAGCCCTGCTGGTCAGCAGGCTGTTCGTACACAGGCAAGCCGGTCTGGGCGGAGGAATCGTCCCAGCCGTCGTCGTCGCCGGTGGGATAGAAGTCATCGCCTACAATTTCCAGCGACCCGGCGGGATACAGGTCAGGGTCGTCGGTCAGGAATTCATCGCTCTGCTCGTCGGAGAAATCAATGATCGGAATGCCGTCGCTCTGTTCGGGTACAATGGTCTGCGCAACCGGTTCAGCGGTCGCCTCCACAATGGGCAGGGGCTGCTGGATCGTCAGCGGGGTCTGCGCAATGGGCGCGCCGCCGCTGGGCAGGAGTTGATACGGCGCGTCCTTCGTGCCATTGCCGGAGCCGAGGGACAGCAGGCTCAGGTTCACATACACGGTGGGGCGCACGCCCAAATCGCTGTTGCCGGTGGAGATGCGGCCGATCTTGCCCTCGTCCATCACGCGGCGCTGCTCGTGCGGATAATCCGTGGAGCGGGTGCGGCTCCACCAAGGGCTGTATTTCTTGCCCTTGGAATACACGTACAGCGGCTTCCAGCGGCCCTTGTTGTTGGTGCTGGGCAGCTCGAAAATCGGCGGGTCGGGCAGGATCTTCGCGTAAGCGGTGCTTTCGCACAGCCGCGCGTTGTTGGAGGAAAAGCCGATGGAGGCGTCCTTCATTTCGTCGGAGGTGATCAGCGTCACCAGGGCGTTGTCCTCCGTGCGGTTCACCAGCGCGGCGCGTTCCTCGGCGGTGAAAGCGTCGTTGATGAACACGCTGTTCAGGTACATGTACAGGTCGCTTTTCTCCCAGCCCTGGTAGTGCTCGTAGTCCCCATGCACGGGGGAGCCAAACAGCACGTATTCGCTCAGCAGCCAGGCTTCGTTGCTGTCCGCTTTCAGCACGCGCCACAGGATGGGCCGCACCGTGCCGTCCGCGTCGGTGGGGTAGGAACCGAATTCAACGTATTCATACCCGCCGCTTTTGGAATAGCCGTGCAGTTCTGTTTCCAGTGCGAACGCCGGGAACGCGCCCGTCACGGTGAGCATGAAAGTCAGAAAGAGCAAAAAGAGCGTTTTTCCTTTGCAGCCGTTTCGCATACGCAATACCTCATTTGCAAATAGTACAAATCAAGTATACCATATTTCTCCTGATCTCACAAGACGGAAAACGCGCTTTTTACAAGGCGAACGCATGAATGGACCTTACGAAGGACGATATTTATCTTCTATCTTCTATCTTCTCTCTCCTAACTCCTATCTTATCAAACCGTCCTTCCGCCCGCCATCGGCTGAACCGAAACGGCCGTTTTTTCTTGTTCCGCCTCCATCAGGATGCTGCCCAGGGGTTCGTCGTTTCTGCTCAGCACCGCTTCGCAGAACGTCTTTTCCTCGATCACGCCCAGGCGCGTCATGCCGTCGGGCGTGAGAACGTGGATCATGTGGTACTTTCCGGGTGTCAGCTGATACAGCAGCGACCGCACCGGCACGCTTGCCCCCGCCGCGACGGTTTCAACCGGGAGCACCCTTTGCCGCTCCAGCTTCTGCCGCCGGGCAATCAGGCTGGTAACGTATTTGGCGGTGCCGTGCCTGCCCTCCATCGCCGCGGCGTACAGCAGATACAGCCCTGCAAACGCGGGCGCGAACACGATTTTTCCCTGAACAGCAAAGAATAGCGTGATACCGCACAGCCCCAGCCCAATGGCCGAGGACGCGGCGTTCATCCACCGGGCGGTTTCCTTGCCCGGAAAAAACTGATTCAAGATCGCGCGAAGCATACCGCCGCCGTCCAAAGGCAACGCGGGCAATAGGTTGATGAGCAGCAGCGCAAGATTCGCGTGAATGAACGCGCCGGTCATGTCAAAGGATATGATTCCCTGCCGATACAGAAGCGGAGAAAGGACACAGCCCAATAAACTGAACAGCGGCCCCGCGGCGGCGAGCAGGAACCGGTAAAGCGGCGGCGCGGTTTCCAGATTGGGAAGGGTCATGATGCCGCCGATCGGCGTGATTTCCAGCGCGTCCACCCGCAGCCGCAAAAGATGCGCCGCCAGCAGATGGCCCGTTTCGTGCAGGAGCAGCGCCGCCAGCATCGGCAGCAGCCTTTCCCCCATGCCGCTTAAAGCGCCGACCAGAAACAAAAGCGGCAGCAGCGGGTGCGCCCGTACCCGGCAGCTTCCCAGCCGCAGCGTCATGGCCGCGCCTCCTCCCGGGGCGAAAGCCAGGGCGCGGGATCGACCGCCCTTCCCGCCCTGCGGATTTCCAGAAGCGCCTGCTTTCCCGGCAGCGCCGTGCCAAGGCAGGTTTGGGCGCTTACGCTGTCGCCCTCCCGCACGTTTACGGAAGCTAAGTTGTAATACATGCTTTCCAGCCCGTCGTCATGCCGCACGCGGATGATTCTTTCTTCCTCCAGCCCGTGCGCCACGCTCATCACCTGGCCGTCCGAAACCGCGTACACGCTGCCGTTCGCCGCGCTGTAGCCCAGGTATGGTTCCTCCTGGCTCCAGGCATGGACGACGCCGCCAAAGCATGGCGCAGTCAAATTCGCCTGCAAGTCCGTTTCAAAAAATACCGCCATGCTTTCCGGCAGCAGATTGCTGACAAAGCTGATTTTTCCCAGGCTATGATCCCAATCCGCGCCGATCATCTCCTGCACCGCCGTCAGCACGGTCTTTCCCGTGGGCAGTTCCGCGTTTCTGACCGCGACCACGGAAAGCGTGAGGATGCCCGCGAAGGCGAAATTCCGGGCCAGCTTTTCAGCCCAGCGCGGTTTCTCCGTTTTTGGTATATATTGAATGCCGCCGTCGTTTTCTCCGTTCTCCTTCTGCCTGATCGGCTTGAACATCCATACCACCCCCTGTCGCTTCATCCTATGAAAAAAGAGCGCGGTTCATGCGGAAAACTTCTTGTGGAAGAGATTGCTTTTTGCCACAAGGTATGGTATAGTTGTCAGGCATGAAATGAGAGGGAGGCACGCAATCAGCATGAGCGAAGCGCTGAAAAACGTGGAGATTTTTACCGACGGCGCGTGTTCCGGCAATCCCGGCCCCGGCGGCTGGGCGGCCATTTTGCGCTACGGCGTCCATGAACTGGAAATCAGCGGCAGTATGCCCCAGACCACCAATAACCGGATGGAGGTGTTCGCCGTGATCAGCGCGCTGGGCAAGCTGAAAACCCGCTGCAACGTGACGGTGTATTCGGATTCCGCCTACCTCGTGAACGCCTTCAACGAACACTGGCTGGACAACTGGCAGCGCCGTGGCTGGAAAAACAGCGAAGGAAAGCCGGTGGAGAACCAGGACTTATGGCGGCTGCTGCTGCTGACCATCAGCAAAAAGGGCCACAACGTCACGTTCCGCAAAGTGAAGGGCCATTCCGACCACCCGGAAAACAACCGCTGCGACGCCCTGGCCCGCGGCGCGATTCAGCAGTATCTGACCCGCAACCCCGACCTGGGCGACCCGGAACATCTGAACGTTCAGCATTCATAAAACACCGCGCCGAAGGACTTGCTTTCTCCGGCGCGTTTTTTGCGCTTGTTAAAAAGGCCGAAATTGATTATAATATCTTCAAACGATTCCGGGAAAGCGGGGATGCGCAATGATCTTTTATTCCTCTGTGCAGCTGATACTGGTGGCCGCGGCGGTAATTCCGGCGGTGGCGCTGATGATTTATGTTTACAAGGCGGACAAGCTGGAAAAGGAGCCGACCGTGCTTTTGTGGCGGCTGATTCTCCAGGGCATCATTTCCACCGCCCTGGCCGTGTTCACCGAACGCATCGGCGCGCAGGTACTGAGCCGGATGGTCAATCCCCGTTCGCTGCTGTACCAGATTCTTTTCTATTTTCTGGTGGTGGGGCTTTCGGAGGAGGGCTTCAAGTTCCTCCTGCTCAAGCGGCGCACCTGGGATTCGCCCTATTTCAACTGCCGGTTCGACGGCATTGTGTACGCGGTGTTCGTTTCGATGGGCTTCGCGCTGTGGGAAAATATCGACTACGTGGTGATGTACGGCCTGGAAACGGCGTTCGTCCGGGCGCTGACCGCCGTGCCGGGCCACGCCTGCTTCGGCGTGTTCATGGGCGCGTGGTACGGCCTGGCTAAATCCCATGAGCGGCGCGGCCATCCAGAGTATTGCAGAACAAGCCTGATTCTGTCCGTGGTCTGCCCCGTGCTGCTGCATGGTCTATACGACCTGATCGCCACGCTGGACAACGGTTCCCTGTCGCTGGTATTTATCGGGTTTATCGCGGTGATGTTTGTGGCCGCCTACCGGACGGTCAAAAAGATGTCCGCGCAGGACAGATATTTCTGATCTCCAATCCATTATTATAAGAAAGCAGCCGACTCGCTCCACATAACGAATCGGCTGTTTTTTTACGCTTCTTTCTTTTTTGAACCGACCTTTTCGCTGTTCAGCATTCCGCCGAACACCGTTCTGAAAATGATTTTCAGGTCGAGCCAGACGCTCCAGTTTTCGATATACCACAGGTCGTACTGCACGCGCTTTTCGATATCGGTATCCCCGCGCAGGCCGTTGATCTGCGCCCAGCCGGTGATGCCGGGCTTCACCTGGTGCTTGACCATATAGAGGGGAATCTTTTCCTTGAACTGCTCCACGAAAAACGGCAGCTCCGGCCGGGGGCCGACCAGGCTCATATCCCCCTTGAACACGTTCCACAGCTGCGGCAGTTCGTCCAGACTCGTTTTGCGCAGCATACTGCCAAAGGCTGTGCGCCGGTCGTCCTCATTTTTGCTCCAGGCGGTGGTTTCCTGATCGTTGATTTTCATGCTGCGGAATTTGAGCATGTTGAATTCCTGCCGCTTATAGCCCACGCGCACCTGCCGGAACAGGATCGGTCCTGGGCTGGACAGCTTCACGCCCACGGCGATCAGCAAAAGCAGGGGGCTGAGAAGGAGCAGACCGAACCCGCTCGCCAAAAAATCAAAGATCCGTTTCAGCGTGGCCCAGCCGACGCCCTCCAGGCGGTTCGCGCGCATATTGATCAGCTTGCTGCTGCCCACGTTTTCAATGATCGGGTGAGCGGGGATAATATCATTATAAAACGGAATGACGTAATACTTTACGCCGTTCTTCTCGCACGCGCCGATAATTTCCCGGATGCGGGCGTACTCGTCCATTTCCAGCGCGATCACCACTTCGTCGATCTCCGTGTTGGAAAGCACCTCGTCCAGCCGGTCAAAGCCGCCCAGATAACACTTGCCGTGCTCCTGATGCTCTCCCACATAACCCAGCACATGAATGCCAAGCGACTGCTCATTGAGGATATTGTCCACATACTGCTTCGCCAGCGCGCCGGTGCCGATCACCACTTCACGCTTGATGTTATATCCCTTCGCCCGCAGGCGGTTCATCACAAAGCGCATGGCCGCGTATTTCAGGCACAGGGTCAGGATGGTCGTACCGTAAAAAATCAGCAGCACGCCGCGGGAAAAATCCTGCAAGCGAAGAAAATATAACAGGAAGGATCCGACCAGGATGATCGTCGTCGTGCAAAGCAAAATCATTTGCAGCTTCCAGCCCAGTTTCCGCGTGCGGGTGGAGCCATAAAAGCCGACCGATAAAAGCAGCAGGGAAAGCGCCAGGGAAAACGCCAGGGAAATCAGCAGCGTTTTTCCGCTGATCGTTGCCATGTTGACATAGTCCTGACGTTTTACAACCAGGTAGAACCAGGATGAAAAGGCATAGCAGGCAGTCACCAGCAGAATATCCAAAACCTGGTTCAGCCGGTTCAGAAAGGCTTGGTTTTTCCGAATCATCTGTGTTTCCGTTCCTCTCAAAACGCGCGGGAATTTGCGCCGTGTCCATTCATATAAAAGCAGGGCAAACGTATGGCACGCTTTGCCCTGTCCGTATGATACCATAAGAATCAGGCAAAGTCCACGGTTTTTTCTGTTTTCGATGAATATAATTTGGCTTTTTCCGTATTGACAAAATCATGAAAAGCGCTATCATGACAAGGCGGAACCCTATTCATTCATTGCCAGGAGAAACCGTATGATTCAGGATATAGCACCCTGCCGGTTCATCAATCGCTTTGAAAACAAAAAGCCCACGGCCAGCGGCGCCGTGATGTGCTTTCACGGAAACAGGCTGCTGGCGGCTTACGACGAAGAGCAGCGCTCTCTGCGCTTCCCGCGGTTCAGGGATTTTTCCTGCGGCGCGGAAAACGCGGTGTATCTGTTCCGGATCGACGGGCAGGATTTCTTTCTGCTTTCCGGCGACGCGGAGCCGCTTCCGGGGTACGCCTACCGCACGATGCAGGAACTCAGGGATTTTCCGCTTTCCGGGAACGTTGGCATTTTCGCCGCTTACTGCGCGTATCATCTGTGGAAATGGTACAGCGCCAACCGTTTCTGCGGCGCGTGCGGAACAAAGACGGAGCATGATACTATAGAGCGGGCGGTCGTGTGCCCTGACTGTGGGAACAAAATCTATCCGCGCATCAATCCCGCCGTGATCATCGGCATCACGAACGGCGACAGGCTGCTGCTGACGAAGTACCGGACGGGCTTTGTTCACAATGCGCTGGTGGCCGGGTTCACGGAGTTCGGCGAGACGCTGGAGGAAACCGTGGAACGGGAAGTGATGGAAGAGGTCGGGTTGAAAGTCAAAAACATCTGTTATTATAAGTCCCAGCCCTGGGGCGTCGCCGCCGACATTTTAGCTGGCTTTTTCTGCCAGGTGGACGGGGACGACGCCATCCGGATGGATGATACGGAATTGAAATACGCCGAATGGGTGAAGCGGGAGGACATCGTGCTCCAGCCCAACAACTACAGCCTGACCAACGAAATGATGAAGCTGTTCAAGGACGGAAAACTGGAAGACTATTATGGAAAAATAAAGGTAACTGGTCAGTCGTTTGCTTCAAGGACACTTTAAGTTACAGAGTTCCAAGTTCTAAGTTCCAAGTTCTAAGCCAATAGTGATAAACTAAACTCAGCTTAGAACTTAGAACTTTGAACTTAGAACTTAATGACTTAACGTGCCCATAAAGTCACAGTTGACTGAACAAATAAAAAAGGAAGAAATGCCATGCTGATCAAACAGGATTTTTACTTTCATGCGCTGAACGCGAACCGCCCGCTGCATATCCGCGTCCCGGACTTTGGGGAGCCGCCCTTCCCCGTGATGTATTTTTTTGACGGGCACAACCTGTTCCGGGACGAGGACGCGACCTATGGCAAATGCTGGGGCCTGAACGATTACTGCGCGGGATGGAACAAGCCCATGATCATTGTGGGCGTGGAATGCGCCCACGAGGGGAACCTGCGCCTGTCGGAATACCTGCCCTATGGCTCGGGATACGGCTGGCTGCGCGGCATCGAGCCGCTGGGGGAAAACACCATGCGGGGATTGATTTACGAACTCAAGCCCTACATTGATTCCGCTTTCCCTACGATCCCTTTCCGGGAATGCACCGGCATCGCCGGTTCCAGCATGGGCGGGCTGATGGCGGCCTACGCGATCGTCAAGTACAATCAGTACATTTCCAAGGCCGCCTGCCTTTCCCCCTCCATCGGCAGCGTGAGCGGCAAGCTGTGGCATGATATGAACAACCTGCCTCTGAGCGCGGACAGCCGCATCTATTTGTCCTGGGGCACAATGGAGGGCTACGGCGGCGTGAAGAACCCCTGGGAGGAGGACACGTCCAGCTACCTGTATAAAACCTGCCGAACGACCGCGAACAAAATCCTCAAAGCGGGCGGCGCGGCCAGGCTGTACTGCCAGATTGGCGGGCGTCACTGCGAGGCGGACTGGGAAAAGCAGCTGCCGATTTTCATGCCGTTCCTGTGGCAGGAGTAAGATGAGGGATAAGGGCAGGACGAGCGTTCAGGGTACAGATTCCTCAAAAAATGAACAGTCAAACGTTTCATTGGGAAACCGGCCGATTCCTTTTCTTTTCCAGGAGAATGACCGCGACGATCAAGATGAAAGGGAAAATGCTTCCCACCAGCATTCCGGCCTGTAAATTGTCCCCTGCCTGCTGGGTCACGGCGCCGACCAGGCTCGGCCCGAACGCGCCGCCCAGATCGCCCGCCATGGCCAGCATCGCGAACAGCGCCGTTCCGCCCCGCGGCAGGCGCGGCGAAATGATGCTGATCGTTCCGGGCCACATGATGCCGACAGAAAAGCCGCAGAAAATACACCCGATCAGCCCGACCATTGGCTGCGCGGACAGCGAAGCCAGCAGATAACAGCACAGACACAGCGCGCCGGAAAAGACCATGAACCGGCTCAAGTTCATCTTCGTGCCGTATTTTCCGTAAATTGTCCGGCTGATCCCCATCGTAACGGCGAACAGGCAGGGCCCGGCCAGGTCGCCCACCGTTTTGGAGAATCCCAGCGCGGCCTCGGTATAAGCCGACGCCCACTGGGCCATGGACAGCTCCGACGCCCCGGCGCAAACCATCAGCACAATAGCGATCCAGAAAATGGGCGTCTGGAACAGCTGGCCCACGGTCATGCCCTTGCCTTCCTCGGTCAGCCGCTCGATGGGGCAGGTGGCGAAGTTGTAAATATTATACAGCGGAACAAGCGCCCAGAGGCAGGCCAGCCATTTCCAATGCGCGATGCCGAACACGGAAAAGAACAGCGTGGACAGCAGGATCACGCCCACCGAACCCCAGCAGTAAAAGGAATGCAGCGTGCTCATCACGGTGTCCTTGTTTTCAAAGGGACAGGCTTCCACGATCGGACTGCCCACCACTTCGATCAGCCCGCTGCCAATGGCGTAAATCACCACGCACACCATAACGCCGATAAACGGATCGGCGAACGCATCGGGCAGCACGGCCAGCCCAGCCAGCCCCAGCGCGCTGGTGATTTCCGACAGGACGACGCTGGTGCGGTACCCGATGCGGTCCACGAACTTGGCGCAGAACAGGTCGATCAGCAGCTGCGTAAAGAAAAAGGCCGTGGGAATCAGCGCGATTTTGCCAAGGGGTATCCCATAGTCCGTATGGAATTTCAGAAAGAGCAGCGGGGCAAAATTGGCGGCAATGGCCTGCGTGATGAAGCCCAGGTAACAGGCCAGCAGCGTTTTGCGGTAATTTTTCTTCATGTGTTTTCCTCATTTCCTTGGGTGAACAATGATTTTGTCTTTGCCTTTCCCGCATTCCCGGAAAGCCCCACCATTTTAGCGCTTTTCCCTTTCCCGCGCAAGATTCGTTTGGAGAGAAATTTCATTTTCTTTTCTGGCAGGAAAAACGCGAACCGTATCGTATTATAAAAAGATGCGTGTTTTTTTATTTTTACGATTTGGAGGACGTATTTCATGCTGACGGAAGAGCTGCTGCGCGAGCGGGCAGGCGAAGATTTATTCGCCGAGGGCAGCGCTATTTTCCATCACGCGCTGGTGCGCGAGGCCCGGCGTATCCGGGATGAACAAAAAGATGAAACGCTTTATCTTGTTCTGGGGGAAGAGAAGCACACGGTGTCCGTTTCGGCGGCCCAAATCCGCTGCGACTGCGGGCATTCTCCGTGCGCCCACGGCGTAGCCGCGGCGCTGCTGGCGATGGAAAGCGGCGTGATTCAGGACATGGAAAAACACCGGGCCCAGCTTGCCGCCCCCGCGTTATTTGACGCGGTGGCTTCGATGCTGCCGGAAACCGACGGGATCAAGCTCTCCCCCACGCTGTTTCTCACCCGGGAGGGCCTGCGCATCGGCCTCAAAATCGGCGAGGACAGGCTGTACGTCGTGCGCCATATCCCGCGCTTTTTGGAATGCCGGGAAAACATGGAGCCGCTTCCCTTCGGCAAGGGCTTTGATTACAATCCCCAGTGGATGCGCTTCAGCGAACGGGAAAACGCGCTGCTGGACATTCTGGCGGAATGCTGTGAAATGGGCGCCGCGCGCGCGCTTTCGGGCATGGAAGCGCGCGTGATGCTTCTGCCGCCCCGGGTTTCCGTGCGCGTGCTGGAAGCGCTTCGGGAGCTGCCGTTTGTTTTGCAGGCGCGCGGCGTTCAGTATTCTTTGCAGGGTATTAAGAGTCAATCGCTTTCCCTCAATTTCCATCTTTCCGGCACGCCCCAGAAGCTGTCCATGACGGCGGAACTGCCGGAACTGCTGGTGCCCTTGACGAAAGACTACCGCTTTATCCTGGCGGATGGGGAATGCCTGGAACTGCCCCCGCAGGAGCGGGAGCTTGTTTCCGCGGTTCACCGGTATTCCGCCGGACGGGAAACGGCCATCAGCTTTACCGCCCAGGACACCCAGCGCGTGATGTGCGAACTGCTGCCCTTCCTGCTGCGGGAAGCGTCCGTGACCATTGACCCGGCGCTGGAAAGCCGCTTCCTGCATCTGCCGCTCAAGGCCCGGGTGTACCTGGATAAAGAGGGCACGGACGTGACCGCGAAGGTCTCCTTCGCTTACGGCCAGGTGGAGTTGGATCCTTTCGACCCGGAAAGCGGGCCGGGAGACGCGCTGCTGCTGCGGGACGTCGCGGCGGAACGCACGGTGCTGGACGAGCTGGCGCGGGATGGATTTCATATTTATAAAAACCACGTCTACCTCAGCGGCGGCGAGCGGGTGTACGATTTTGTCACCGAGGGCGCGAACCGCCTGACCCAGTGCGCCGAGGTGTTTTTCAGCAAGGATTTCCGCCGCCTGACGCCCCGGAAGCCGCTGTTCCGCGGCGCGCTGCATATGCGCGGCGGACAATTGCAGCTGGAGATGATGGACGGCGACACGCCCATCGAGGAACTGTATCCCCTGCTGGAAGCGCTGCGGAAGAGGCGGCGCTATTTCCTGTTCAAGTCCGGGGAGTTCCTTGATCTGTCCGACGCTTCCGAATGGCAGCCCCTGGCCGAGGCGGTGATGGAAAGCATGGAAGCGTCCGGGAAGGAGGAACTGGGGGCCTGCTGGGCGGCGTACCTTTCCGCGCTGATCAAGGAAAACCATTTGAACGTGACGCTGGACGAACAGGCGAACCAGGCGGCTTCCCTCTCCTTCACGCCGCCCCAGCCGCCGATCGACTGCCTGCGCCCCTATCAGGAGCGCGGCTTTGCGTGGCTGCTTTCGCTGCACGCCCTGGGCATGGGCGGCATATTAGCGGACGATATGGGCCTGGGCAAAACGGTGCAGATGCTGTCCGCGCTGCTGTCGGTGAAGCAGCACGCCCCCGATCACAAGCCCTCCCTGATCGTCTCCCCCACGTCGCTGACCTACAATTGGCTCAGCGAATGCGCCCGGTTCACGCCGCAGTTGTCCGTCCTGCTGCTCAGCGGCAGCCAGGCCGCCCGCGCGGAACAGATCGAGGCGCTGCAAAACGGCTGGAATACGCCCGACCTGGTCATCACCAGCTATCCCCTCATCCGGCGCGACATTTCGCTCCTGCGGGATATTCCCTTCCGCTTCGCCATCCTGGATGAAGCCCAGCAGATCAAGAACGTGCAGAGCGTCGGCGCGCACGCCGTGAAGCTGCTGACGGCGGAAACCCGCATCGCCCTGACCGGCACGCCCATGGAAAACCACGCGGGCGAACTGTGGAGCCTGTTTGACTTCGTGCTGCCGGGGTATCTGCCGCGCTATACGGATTTCCTGCGCCGCTGGGGCGAAGGCCAGAATGCCGACGACCTGCGGCGGCGCATCCGTCCTTTCCTGATGCGGCGCGTGAAGGGCGACGTGCTGGGCGAACTGCCGGAGAAAATGGAAAGCGTGCTCATGGCCGAGCTGCCGCCCGAACAGCGGCGGGTCTATGACGCCGCGCTGCTGCAAAAGCGCGAGCGCGTGAACCGGATTTTACAGGATCGCGGCCTGGGCCGGGGCCGCGCGGAGGTGCTTTCCGCCATTACGGAACTGCGCCAAATCTGCTGCCACCCCGCCCTCTGCCTGCCTGACTATGATGGGTTATCCGGCAAACTGGAGCTTTTGATGGACGTGCTGCCCGGCTCGCTTGCGGCGGGACGGCGCGCGCTGATCTTCTCCCAGTTTACCTCCATGCTGCATATCATCGAAAAGCGGCTGAGCCAGGCGGGCATCCCCTATCTCTATCTGGACGGCGAAACGCCCGCCGCCAAGCGCCTGGAATTGACCGAACGCTTCAACAACGGCGAAGCGGACGTATTCCTGATTTCCCTGAAAGCGGGCGGAACCGGCCTGAACCTGACCGGGGCCGACCTGGTGATTCACTACGACCCCTGGTGGAACCCCACCGCCGAGGAGCAGGCCACCGGCCGCGCCCACCGCATCGGGCAGACGAAGAAGGTGGAGGTACTTCGGCTGGTGGTGCACCATTCCATCGAAGAGCAGGTGCTGAAAATGGGCGACCGTAAGCGCCGCCTGTTCGATAAGCTGATTACGCCCGGCGAAGAGATGCCCACCAAGCTGACCGAAAAAGATATCCTGTCGCTCTTTGACGGGAAATAAGGAAGCAAAAAGGAATTGTTCAGTCGATCCACGATAATCCACTTTAAGTCAATGGAGAGAGTTCAGAGTGCAGAGTACAGAGAATATAGATGCCATTGAACACATTGCGATATTGGACGAAAAATTCTCTGTACTCTGAACACTGCACTCTCTTTCGTAACTTCATACGGTTCCTGAGAAGTTATGCAAAAAAGCTGCCTCCCAAACGAGAGGCAGCCTTCTTTGTTTGTTCAAAACAATTACTTGACTTCGACCTTGGCGCCGACTTCGGCAAACTGCGCCTTGACCTTTTCGGCTTCTTCCTTGGACACGCCTTCCTTGAGGGCCTTGGGCAGGCTCTCGACGAAGTCCTTGGCTTCCTTCAGGCCCAGACCGGCGACCACTTCGCGGACGGCCTTGATGACCTTGATCTTTTCGGAGCCGGCATCCACCAGGATGGCGTCGAATTCAGTCTGTTCTTCAGCGGGAGCGGCAGCAGCGCCAGCGGCAGCGCCACCGGCAACGGCGATCGCGCCAGTCACGCCGAACTTTTCTTTCAGAGCTTCAACCAGTTCGTTAACTTCCATGAGAGACATTTTCTCAATGGCTTCAATGATTTCCTGAACGGACATTTTATTTTCCTCCATTTTTATTTCGCGGTTGATTGGTAAATTAAGCAGACTTTACGCTGCTTTTGCGATTAAGCGGCCTGCTTCTTTTCGGCGATTTCGGACAGCGTGGCCACCAGCGCGGACACGGGGCTCATCAGGCAGCCAACCAGGGTCGCCATGAGTTCGTCCTTGCCGGGCATCTTGCTCAGCTTGACCATCGTCTTTTCGTCTGCGGCCTTGTTCTCGAAGATACCGCCGGTGATCTTGAGGGATTCCAGCTTGTTCTTCTCGATGAACTGCGCCACGGCCTTGGGGCCGGACACGGGGTCCTTCTTGCTGAACACGAAAGCGTTGGGGCCGTTCAGCAGGTCGTCCAGACCGGTGATACCCAGCTGCTCCACCGCCAGCTTGAACAGGCGGTTCTTCAGCACGCAGTAATCCACGTCGTTTTCACGGCAGGCGCGGCGCAGGTTGGTGTCCTGTTCCACGGTCAGGCCGGAGTAGCTCACCACGGTCACGGATTCAGCGTTCTTCAGCCGTTCCACGATCTCAGCTACCTTTTCGACTTTCATATCACGATTCTTGCTCATTTTCTCAGTTACACCTCCTCAATGGCTTGGAGTAAAAGAAAACCCTTGCGCCAAACGCAAGGGAGAGCAAATCAAATTACTATCCGTTGCGCCTCGGCGGGCGGGACGAACCCTTTACGCGCTCTCGCGCACCTGCTGTCTTTGGCACAGGCTCTTTTAAAGCCGGATAGAATAATACCATAACTTTGGCTGTGTGTCAATACGCAAAATTCATTTTTTTCAGTTACAGCTGCCGCGACAGGACGCGCTTCAAAAACTCCTGGGTCCGGGGCATCTTCGGCGCGGTGAACAGGTCGCTGGGCTTGCTGTCCTCCAAGATCACGCCGCCGTCCATGAACAGCACGCGGCTCGCCACGTCGCGGGCGAAGCTCATTTCGTGGGTGACGATCAGCATCGTCATGCCGCCGGAAGCCAAATCCTGCATGACGGACAGCACCTCGCCCACCATTTCGGGGTCGAGCGCGCTGGTGGGTTCGTCAAAGAGCAGGATCTCCGGCTCCATGCACAGCGCCCGGGCAATGGCAACGCGCTGCTTCTGCCCGCCGGACAGCTGCGCGGGGCGAGCCTTGCGGTACGCCGCCATGCCGACCTTTTCCAGGTACTGGATCGCCCGTTTTTCCGCCTCCGCCCGCTTGATCTTTAACACCTGCATCTGCCCCAGCACGCAGTTTTCCATCACGTTGTGGTTGCTGAACAGGTTGAAGGACTGAAACACCATGCCCACCTTGGAATGGTACAGGGTGCGCTTCCACTCGGTTTCGGCGTTTTTCCCGTGATAGAGGATTTCTCCCTTGGTCGGCTGCTCCAGGAAGTTAATGCAGCGAAGCAGGGTGCTCTTGCCAGAGCCGGAGGAACCGATGATACAAATGACCTCGCCGGTATCCACGGTAAAGTCAATATCCTTGAGCACTTCATGGCTGCCAAAAGACTTGGAAAGGTGGCGAACCTGCAATAAACTGTCTCCCATTTCAGTTCTCCCCCTTTCCCTTTTCAAATTCTTTGCTGGTTTCGTCAAAGGGCGTGCCGCGGTCGGGATGCGTGTACGTTCCCGCTGTCAATGTAAGCTGGTCTTCCTGCACCAATTCATAGTTGCTGGAGCCGTCCATTTTCCTTTCCACCCAGCGCAGCAGGAAGGAGGAAATCAGCGTCATCGTAAGGTATCCGACCATCTCCACCGTGGCGGAGGGGAAATACAGATAGCTGGCTCCCACCGCCGCGCGGTGCGCGGAGAAGAATTCCGGGAAGCCGATGATGAACATGACCGACGTGTCCTTCACGTTGATAATGAAGTTGTTGCCGATTTGCGGGATGATGTTGCGCACCGCCTGGGGCAGGATCACGTGCACCATGCTTTGCCAGTGGGTCATGCCGATGGCGGTCGCGCCCTCGGTCTGCCCCTTGTCGATGGAAATGATGCCGCCGCGAACGGATTCGGCCATGTACGCGCCGGTATTGATGGACACCACCACGATGCTGACCAGCCAAATAGAGGTAAACTTCACGGCGTTATTGGTGAAATACGGCAGGCCATAATAGAAGAACACCGCCTGCAGCACCATGGGCGTACCGCGGAACACTTCCACATAGACCCGGATCACCACGCGGATGAGCTTCAGGAAGAAACGCTTCACCACGTTGTCCTTCCGGGAATAAGGGATCGTGTTCAGCACGCCGCAGATCAGGCCGATCAGGCACCCCAGCACCGTGCCGACCAAAGCCAGCACCAGGGTGTTCCCCATGCCGTTCAGATACGAGGCGCCGTATTTCGTCCATAGCTTGACGATATCCGCCCACAGTAGAGCAAACCTGTCCATTCCCTTTCCACTCCTTTACAGGTATACGCCTGGATGGGAAGGAAGCCCATCCAGGCGCTGCTTATGCTTTTGTCC
Source organism: uncultured Eubacteriales bacterium (assembly GCA_902788445.1). GTDB lineage: Bacteria > Bacillota > Clostridia > Christensenellales > Aristaeellaceae > RUG563. Next base: position 2,188 of record CADAKE010000003.1, on the reverse strand, counting down.
GGCTTGGCAAACTGTCAGTCCATCATAGGCTGAATTTCAATCGCCTGCGCCATGAGAGCGTTGAAGTCGTCAGCGGTCATCTGGGAGAGCACCGCGTCGATGGCTTCCTTCAAGGCCGTGTTGCCCTTCATGAGGGAAACGCCGATGTTCACGTTCTCGGCGCGTTCCTGCTCGGTGAACTGGAAGTCGCCGTCCGTACCGGAGAAGTCCAGGATGACCATGTCAGGATAGGCCGCCACAGCGCCCTGGGCGGTGGGCATGTCGGTGCAAACAAAATCGACCATCCCGGTTTCCAGCGCCATCAGCATGGCGGGCGCGGTTTCGGCGGCGGTCATGACGTTCGCGCCGGTAATCTGGGGCAAGCAGGTGTCATACCAGATGGTGGCGATCTGCGCGGTGCAGCTGCCGCCCGCCAGGTCGGAAAGGCCCTTCGCTTCGGCGAAGGCGCTGCCCTGCTTGGTGAGGCACACGATGGTGGCATAGAAATAGGGGCCCGCAAAATCTACCTGCTCGGCGCGTTCGGCGGTCATGGACTGGCCCGCGATCACGGCGTCGAAGGTGCCGGTCTGCACGCCGGGCACCAGGGAATCCCAGTCGGACTGGAACACTTCCAGCTGCCAGCCGTTGGCCTCGCAGATTTTCTTGGCGATCATCACGTCATAGCCGTTGGCATAGGAGCCGGGCACATTGCTGATCGGCACCGCGCCGTTGCTGTCATCGCTCTGGGTCCAGTTGTAGGGCGCGTAGGCGCATTCCATGGCGATGGTCAGCACACCGTCCTCCACGCCGGTGGGAACAGACTGGGCCAGCGCGGCGGGACACAGGGCAAGCGCCAGCATCATAACGGTCAGCAAAGCAAGCATCTTTTTCATGTTCATTTCCTCCTTGAATGATGGATACAAAAAAGCGGGAATAGCTGTCCGCCATTCTCCGCTGAATTTCCAATCGCAGGAAAAACGTTGAATAGCGCTCCATGGCGACCCATGACAGTCAGGGAGATATTCTCCCCATGACCAACGCGGCGCATGGCCCTGCCTCCGCGTTTCGGCGGCCTCCCCTTTCCCCCGGGTTCTCAGCCCTGGCCGGGCTCCCCCAGGATACTCATGTCAGCCGCACCTCTATTCCGTCGGGAATTCCTTCCCGCTACGTTCTCCATTATAAACTGCTTTTTCCCCATGTCAAGGGATGGAATTGTATATAAAGTGTTTTTGTATACAAGAAAGCAGGAAACGTTCGCCGCTTCCTGCTGAATTTGATCCATTAGTCCATCTGGTGCTTCACGCGGTCGCGTTCCTCGGCGCGCTTGGCGTTGTTGAAGCGGTCGAGGGTGCCGACCAGATACCCCGTGATGCGGCGGATGCGCTCGAAGGGGCGTCCGTTTTCCTCGCGGCCGCAGCAGGGGCAGGTGTCGCCGATGATGCCGTTGAAGCCGCAGAGCGGGTCGCGGTCGACGGGATGGTTAATGGAGCCGTAGCCCACGCCGCAGTCGTGCATGTGGCGCACGATGCGCTCGAACGCTTCCAGGTTCTTGGTGGGGTCGCCGTCCATTTCAACGTAGGAAATGTGGCCCGCGTTGGTCAGGGCGTGGTAGGGGCCCTCGATGCTGATCTTATCAAAGGCGGAGATGGGATAGTAGACCGGCACATGGAAGGAGTTGGTGTAATAATCCCGGTCGGTGACGCCGGGGATGACGCCGAAACGCTCGCGGTCGATGCGCACGAAGCGGCCGGACAGGCCCTCGGCGGGGGTCGCCAGCAGGGTGTAGTTCATGTGGCGTTCGTTGGTCAGGCGGTCCAGGTAGTTCCGCATGAAGCCCACGATTTCCAGGCCCAGGTTCTGGCTTTCCTCACTCTCGCCGTGGTGCTTGCCTCGCAGGGCTTTCAGGCATTCCGCCAGGCCGATGAAGCCGACGGACAGGGTGCCGTGCTTGAGCACTTCGCGCACCTCGGAATCCCAGTCCAGGTTTTCGGAGTCAATCCACACGCCCTGGCCCATCAGGAAGGGGAAGTTATACACCTTCTTGCGGGCGATGATTTCAAAGCGCTCGTCCAACTGGGCCACCACCAGCGCCATCTTGTTTTCCAGTTCCTTGAAGAACCAGTCCACGTCGCCGTTGGCCTTGATGGCGATGCGGGGCAGGTTGATGGAGGTGAAGGACAGGTTGCCGCGGCGGGGCGCGATTTCGCGG
>CADAKE010000002.1:6470-59112 GCA_902788445.1 uncultured Eubacteriales bacterium | reverse complement strand
AACAAACAGGTGCTATGCACCCAGCCGGGAGCATAGCGCCGTTTGTTGTCAGCAGCCCGTTTCACGGTCTGCGTGTAGTTCCTTGTAAACTGACCTAAGAAATACTTTCATGATCCAGAAATCCGTGCGTTCGATATGCAGCACGAGCAATGGCTGTTCGGCGGAGACAAATATGCCGTGCCCGTGTTGAAAGCGATCGACGAATTCATGGAAACGCCGGTTTGATCTGAGGTGAATAAAAGATGGTATTGCTCCTTGAAAGCCTGATCGTTTGCTTCATCCTTTTCCTGCCCTGCGTGGTTGCCATTGCCAACGGAACCCATAACGCCGCATTCCTGTTTGAGAAGGACGTGCAGGAACGGGTCATCCGGATGGGTCTGATCACAAAGGAAAGGCTGAATCGGAATAAAAAACTGTTCAAATCCATTACGCTGTCCGTCCTGATCGCGTTTGTCCTATGGGCGGTGTACGGCATCAACGGCGCGCGGGGCTTCTGGACGCCCTTCTGGCAGATCTATGCCCTCGCCATGGCGGAGGGACTCTTTGACCGTTTCTTTATCGACTGGTACTGGGTGGGCCACACCAAGGCATGGACGATCCCGGGCACGGAGGATCTCAAGCCGTACATCCCCCGAAAGACACTGATCGTGAAATGGCTGACCACGATCGTAGGGAATCCCATCATCGCGGCGGTTCTGGCCGGGATCATGTTCCCAATATTTGGGAACTAAGGAGGGCTTGACAATGAGCCTGACAATCATTCTTTCTCTTGCCGGCTGCGCGCTGCTGTTTCTTGGTATCGCTGCGACATTTATCTGAAAAAGATATAGGGAAGAGAGCGTGATAACCGATGAATATGATGTATGAATCAAAGCTGTCAGCCCGGCGGTGGATCGCCTATGACCTGCCCGGCAACGTCGGCTGGATCGTTTGGATCGTCTGCCTGATCCTGCTGCTGACCCAAGGCGTCACCTGGTTTTCGCTGCTTGCCCTGATTCCCGCATTTTTCATGCTGGTCGGCGTCATCGAGCTTGTGAGTGAGCGGATACAGAAGCTGGATTGGGTGCTGCCAAAAGCCCGACTGTACCGTGGCTTCGGCTCTCTGACGCTGGGCGGCCTCCTGGGCATTCCGGTTGCGGCTGCGGGACTGATTGCGGCACAAGGCTCCATCTGCTGGCGGATGCTGGCGGGGGCCTGCCTGTGCGCGCTGTTCGCGTGGCTGATCTTCCGGGAATACCATCCGCGGAAGCAGGAAAGCGACAAAGCGTGAAAGTATGATACGGAAGCCAGTCTGCGGGATCATGTACAGCAAGGCGGAAGTCACGCACGAGGAAGGGATTGCCTGCTTTTGCTGTGTCAAATGAGGAGGAAAACCATGCACGAATACTACGCGAAGAAAGCGCCGAAGCTGAAAAAAGCAATGAACAGCTTTTTGAAGCCGATATCCAGTGAATTGGAAAAGTATAGCGGAAAAGCGTATTCCCTGATCTTTTCGGAAATTTGGGAGCATTACGAAAAAAATATGCTGGAGAACTTCCCCTACATCGGCGGGGATGATGTGAGCGGCACCCGAAACCTGACCGGCGCTTATTGCTTTGTTTCCATGGGAGAGGTGTTGAAAAGGTACGGCGTCGGCATGGAGGAGATCGGCCATCTGATGGTGCAGGCTTATGAGCGTTCCTTTCAGGGAATGCCCAAGCTGATCCGGAAAATTGCCCATAAGTCTTATACGAACGTAAAATCGCTCAATAAAAAGTTTCTGAAAAAGGATGCGCAGAACGCGGCGAACGCGGCCAGGTATCCGGGCAGCTTTGAAACAAAAACGATGATCCCGCCGGAAAAGGGCTACGATTTCAGCTATCATAACCTGGTTTGCCCGCTGGCTGATTTTGCAAAGAAACAAGGCTACGAGGAATACATGCCGTATCTGTGCAATCTGGATTACGTCATGTTCGGCGTATTCGGCGTTCCGTTGTTCAGGGAGCATACTTGCTTTGAGGACGGCGACTACTGCGACTTCAAATTGAAGATCGACGCTGAGCCCATGGCATACTGGCCGCCGGTATTCACGCAGGGCAAAGGATATAAGTAACGCGGAGAAGTTCAACAAGAACAGGATTGAAAGGATTCTGCCAGCATGTTTGACAAGCGGTTAATGCGGATGTGCCCGGAGAGCAGGCGGTACATCATCGGAAACATCATTTTACAGTTCCTGGAGCTGTGCCTGAACACGGTGATGATCGTGACCATCGCCCAGGCCGTGCAAAAGCTGTATGAAGAAGCCTGGGACCTTATGGATTTGACCGTGCCCCTCCTGATTATCGTATGTACAATCGTATTGCGTTTCTTTACCACCCGGGGCGCAACGCGCATGAGTTACCTGGCTTCCCGCACGGTGAAGCAGGTGATGCGGGAAAAGATTTACGGCAAGCTCCTGCGCATGGGCCCCTCCTACCGGGAACACGTCACCACGGCGGAGCTGGTGCAGGAATCGGTGGAGGGCGTGGATCAGCTGGAAAGCTATTTCGGCCAATACATGCCGCAATTTTTCTATGCCTTTATCGCGCCTATCGCGCTGTTCTTCCTGTTCGGCTTCGGCGGCTCATGGAAGGTAGCCACGGTGCTGCTCATCTGCGTGCCGCTGATCCCAGGGGCGATCATGATGGTGCAGAAGATCGCCAAGAAACTGCTTGCCAAGTATTGGGGGCAGTACACCCAGCTGGGCAGCACCTTCCTGGAAAATTTGCACGGCATGACCACCCTGAAAACGTATCAGGCGGACAGCTTCAAAAACGAGCAGATGAACGAGGAATCCGAGCACTTCCGCAAGGTCACCATGGCGGTGCTGACCATGCAGCTCAATTCCGTCACCATCATGGATTTCGTGGCCTACGGCGGGGCCGCGCTGGGCATCCTGCTGGCGACGAAAGCCTTTGTGGCGGGGCAGCTTGGCTTAGCGAACTGCATCTTTATGATCCTGCTCAGCGCGGATTTCTTCCTGCCCATGCGGCGGCTGGGCAGCTATTTCCATGTGGCTATGAACGGCATGGCGGCCAGCGATAAGATTTTCCGTTTCCTGAATGAGGATGAGCCCGCCGGGCGGGCAGAAACCGTCACGGGCTGCGACATCGCTTTGCATGACGTGAACTTCGGTTACGATAAAGAACGGGAAATTCTGCATAACGTCAGTATGAAAATCCCCGAAGGCAGCCTGATCGGCATCGTGGGGGAGTCCGGCAGCGGAAAATCCACCATCGCTTCCCTGATCATGGGACGGCACACCATCGGCAGCGGAAAAATCACCATAGGCGGTAAGAACGTGGTGGACGTGTCCGAAGAAAGCCTGATGAAAACCGTCACCTATATCGGCTTTGGCAGCGTATTTTTCAAGGGCACTGTGCGGGAGAATCTGCTTCTGGCAAGCCCGGGCGCATCCGATGAACGCCTGTGGCAGGTGCTGGACGATTGTCAGCTTTCCGCGTTCCTGCGTAATGAGCAAGGCTTGAATACCCTGCTGCTGGAAAACGCGGGCAATCTGTCCGGCGGGCAAAAGCAGCGGCTGGCCCTGGCCCGGGCCATCCTGCACGACACCCCGGTGTATATCTTTGACGAAGCCACCAGCAACATTGATATCGAGAGCGAGGAAGCAATCCTGGCCCAAATCAAGCGCCTGGCGAAAACCAAAACCGTGATCATGATTTCCCACCGCCTGGCAAACGTGGTGGACGCCGACCGGGTTTACTGCATGGAGGAGGGCCGCGTCGTGGAATCCGGCGCCCACGCGGAACTGCTCAATCGGAACGGCGTTTACGCCAAGCTGTGGAACACGCAAAAAGCCCTGGAAAACTACGGAAAGGAGGCGGTCTGAAATGAAAAAGCAGAGCAAAGCGAGGGTACTGCTTCGGATGGTGCGGCTGGTCAAGCCCCTGACCGGCTGGATGCTGCTGGCAATTTTCATGGGCACGCTGGGGTTCCTCTGCGCTCAGTTCATCCCCATCCTGGGCGGCTATGCCGTGCTGCACGGCTTGGGCCTCAGCATTCCGATGGCCGTCTCTGTCCTGTGGGTGCTGCTGATCGTACTGGCCCTGGTGCGCGCTGTGCTGCGGTTTACGGAGCAGCGCACCAACCATTATATCGCTTTTACCTTATTGGCTATCATCCGGGATAAAGTGTTTCAAGCCCTGCGCCGCCTGTGCCCGGCCAAGCTGGAAGGGCGGGACAAAGGCGATTTGATTTCCCTGATCACGTCGGACGTGGAACTGCTGGAAGTATTCTACGCCCACACCATTTCGCCCATCTGCATTGCTTTCCTGGTGGAGATCATCATGGTGGTCTTTATCGGCAGTTTCCATTGGAGCCTGGGCCTGCTTGCGCTGGCGGCTTTCGTCAGTGTGGGCGTGGCGCTGCCCCTCATCATTTCCAAACGCAGCGGCACCCTGGGTGACGACCTGCGGGGCCAATCCGGCGAACTGGCCGCTTATATGCTGGAAAGCATTCGCGGGCTGGACGAAACCATTCAGTATGGCGGCGGCGAAACGCGGCTCCATCAGCTCACCAATAAAACCAAGGCGCTTTCAGAAAAACAGGGCCAGCTGAACAAGCTGACCGGCATCAACATGGCCCTGGCGAACAGCTTTATCCTGTTTTTCGATCTTGCTATGCTGGCGCTGTGCGCGGCGCTGTACAGCCAGGGCGTCATCGGATTTGACGGGTTCCTGATTCCCTTGATCGCGCTCATGTCCTCCTTTGGCCCGGTGACCGCCCTGGCGAATCTGGGCACCACCTTGCAGGCCACTGTCGCCTCCGGCGCGCGAGTATTGGCTGTGATTGATGAAAAACCGGAAACGGAGGACGTGACAGGAAAACAACCGGTCGCCTTCTCCGGCGCTGCCGCCGAGCGCGTCACCTTCTCCTACGGCGGGGAAACGGTGCTCCGTGATCTTTCCGTTTCCTTCCCTCAGAACCGCATCGTGGGCATCGTAGGCAAAAGCGGCTGCGGAAAATCCACGCTGCTCAAGCTGCTTATGCGCTTCTGGCAGACGAAGGAGGGAAAGGTGACCGTGTCCGGGAGAAGCGTGGACGAAATCAATACCGAAAACCTGCGTAACATGGAAAGCTACATGACCCAGGAAACGCAGCTGTTCAAGGACACCATCGCCAACAACATCCGCATCGCCAAACTGAACGCCTCCGACGAAGAAGTGCAGGAAGCCTGCCGGAAAGCGGCGCTGCATGATTTCATCATGACCCTGCCCCAGGGGTACGACACCCAGGTGGGCGAGCTGGGGGAAACCCTCTCCGGAGGAGAGCGGCAGCGCATCGGCTTGGCCCGGGCATTTTTGCACGACGCGCCTTTCATGCTGCTGGACGAGCCTACCAGCAATCTGGACAGCCTGAATGAAGCCATCATCCTGCGGTCGCTGAAAGAGGCTTCCGCCGGGAAAACGGTGGCGCTGGTATCCCATCGCAGGAGTACGGCGCGTATTGCGGACGATGTCGTCACCATGGAGGGCGGACGGGTGACCGCCTCATAAAGCGTGTTTGAGCGAAACGAAAGAAAGCGAGGCTTAAAAGCCATGAAAGCGAAACGAATCGTGTTTGCCGCGCTGGGCATGGTTTGCCTGGGGCTGGGTACGGTGGGCGTATTCCTGCCCATCCTTCTCACAACGCCTTTTTATCTGCTGACCCTGTTCTTCTTTGCCAACAGTTCTGAACGGCTGAACACCTGGTTCAAGGGCACAAAACTGTATAAAAAACACCTGGAATCTTTCGTGAAAAAAGAAGGCATGCTGCTTCAAACCAAGCTCTCGATCATTGCCACGGTGACCCTTCTGATGGGCTTTGGATTCTTCATGATGGCAAGAAAGGGGCTTTGGATTCCCTGCGTCATTCTGGCGGTCGTCTGGATTGCTCATATCCTGTATTTCTGCTTTTGGGTAAAAACCGTTGCGAAAAAAGGATAATAATATCCGATTGATATTGAAAAATCAGGTTGACGCGGCATCGTGACTCTGCTATAATATCATTGTTAGCCGTCTCTAACTATAAATAAGTTTCAAGACGGCTATCTTCTAAATTTATAGTTAGCCAAGGCTAACATCCTTGAGCTAAGTTGAAAATCAATCCTGTTTGGTGAACCCTGCCATAGAGATACACATGCTGGCAGCTTTCATACAGAGATCAATGTGAAACGGAGAGAGACCATGGCTGCACAAAAAGAGAAGAAACAAAGCGACTTGTCGGTGCTGCTGAACTACGCGGGCAGTCACAGGAAACTGACCTTTCTGGGGCTTTTCCTGTCCGCTGTGGCGATGGTTCTGGGCATGGTGCCGTATATCTGCATCTGGCTGGTCGTCCGGGATTTGATTGCCGTCGCCCCGAACTGGACGGAGGCGGCAGGCATTGCAGGATACGGCTGGATGGCCTTCGGCTTTGCCGTTGCCGGGATCGTCGTCTATTTCGCCGCGCTGATGTGCACCCATCTGGCGGCCTTCCGCACGGCGTCCAACATCCGCAAGCAGGGCATGGCGCATTTGATGAAAGCGCCGCTGGGGTTCTTTGATTCCAACGCCTCGGGCCTTTTGCGCAACCGTCTGGACGGAGCGGCGGCTGAAACAGAAACGCTGCTGGCCCACAACCTGGCGGACATTGTCGGCACCATTGCCATGTTCATTGCCATGCTGGTGCTGATGTTTGTGTTCGACTGGCGCATGGGCGCCGCGTGCCTGCTGGCGGCGGTGGTCTCCATTGGTTCCATGTTCACCATGATGGGCGGAAAGAACGCCAAGCTGATGGCGGAATATCAGGCCGCCCAGGACGTGATGAGCAAGGCGGGCACCGAATACGTCCGGGGCATCCCGGTGGTGAAGGTATTCCAGCAGACGGTGTACTCCTTCAAGGCGTTCAAGGACGCCATCGAGGATTACAGCAAGAAGGCCGAGCAATACACGGACGGCGTGTGCCGCGTGCCCCAGTCCGTGAATTTGACCTTTACGGAAGGCGCGTTTATTTTCCTGGTGCCGGTGGCGTTGCTGCTGGCTCCCGCCGCGCTGACTGCGGGCAGCTTTGCCGGGTTCGTGACTAATTTTGCCTTCTACGCTGTATTCTCCGCCATTATCTCCACCGCCCTGGCGAAGATCATGTTTGCCGCCAGCGGCATGATGCTGGCCAGCACCGCGCTTGGGCGGATCAACGAGGTCATGAGCGCGCCGACACTGAAAATCACAGATCATCCCGAAGCGCCCCGGGACAACAGCGTGGAATTCCAGGACGTGAGCTTCACCTACGACGGGGCGGAATTGCCCGCGCTCGATCATGTATCCTTCCGGGTGGAGCCGGGCCAGACCGTGGCACTGGTGGGGCCCTCCGGCGGGGGCAAGACCACTGCTGCCAGCCTGATTCCCCGCTTCTGGGACGTTACCTCCGGGACGGTGAAGGTAGGCGGTGTGGACGTGCGGAACACCGATCCCCATCAGCTGATGGATCAGGTGGCCTTTGTGTTCCAGAATAACCGCCTGTTCAAGGCGTCCATCCTGGAAAATGTCCGCGCCGCCAGGCCGAGCGCCAGCCGGGAGGAAGTGGCGAGAGCCCTTTCCGCCGCTCAATGCGACGACATTATCGCCAAACTGCCCCAGGGGATGGATACCCTGATCGGCACGGAGGGCACCTATCTTTCCGGCGGCGAGCAGCAGCGCGTCGCTCTGGCCCGGGCCATATTGAAGAATGCGCCTATCGTGGTGCTGGACGAAGCCACCGCCTTTGCCGATCCGGAGAACGAGGCCCTGATCCAGAAAGCCTTTGCCACGCTGACCAAAGACCGAACGGTCATTATGATCGCCCATCGCCTGTCCACCATCGTAGGCGCGGACAAAATCATCGTGCTGGACGCCGGGCAGGTGCGGGAAGCAGGTACCCACAGCGAATTGTTGAAAAAGAATGGGCTGTATGCCCGCATGTGGGCGGATTACCAGCAGGCCGTTCAATGGCGCATCGCGTCCTCCGGGGAGGTGAAGTAAGGTGTTCGGTAAGGATTTTCAGCGGAAATATGCCCTGAGCGATCAGGGCGTCAAAAACACAAAGCAGGCCACCGTTTGGACGGTTATCGTCAATCTGGTGGTCATGGGCGGCATGGGCATCCTGTATTTGATGATGAACCGCTTCATGGATACGTTGACAAACGGCAAGCCCCTGCCCGGCGTCCTGCTGTTCCTGGGGTTGGCGCTGATCTTTGTGGCGCTTTCCATGCTGACCCATCTTCAGCAGTACCGAGCCACCTACGGCCTGGTCTACGGCGAAGTGAAAGCCGTGCGTATTACCATTGCGGAAAGGCTCCGCAAGCTGCCGCTTGGCTACTTTGGCAAGCGGGATCTGGCCGATCTGACGGAGACCATTATGGGGGACGTGAATCGCCTGGAGCATGTCTGGTCACACTGCCTGGGGTATCTGTATGGCTCCTATATTTCCACGGCCATCATTGCGGTGATGATGCTGATCTACGACTGGCGCATGGCGCTGGCCTGCCTCTGGGGCGTGCCGGTGGCTTTCGGATTGCTTTTTGGCAGCCGGAAGCTGGCGAAGCGGAACTCCGAGCGCACCAAAGCCGCCGGGATACAGGTGTCCGACGGCATCCAGGAAACGCTGGAGAACATTCGGGAAATTCGCGCCACCAATCAGGAAAGTCGATTCCTGGACGATCTGAACGGAAAGATTGATCATCACGAAAAGGTCATGATCAAGGGCGAGCTCTCCACGGGCATCTTTGTCAACGCCGCCAGCGTGATCATGCGCCTGGGCGTCGCCACCACCATCCTGACGGGCACCGGGCTGATTCTGTCCGGGCAGATTGATTTTATGCTCCTGTTCATGTTCCTGCTGGCCATCACCCGGGTGTATGCTCCCTTCGACCAGGCGTTGGCGCTGATCGCGGAAATGTTCGTCTCCCAGGTCTCCGCCAGCCGCCTCATGGAGATTCAGGATACGCCCATTGCCGCGGGCGCGGACAGCTTCGCGCCCAAAGGACATGATATTTCATTCCAGAACGTCGGTTTCTCTTATGACGACAAGCAGGTGCTGCGCGGCGTCAGCTTCACCGCAAAGGAGGGCGAAGTGACCGCGTTGGTGGGCCCCTCCGGTTCCGGCAAAAGCACTTGCGCCCGGCTGGCGGCAAGGCTTTGGGATATCGACAGCGGCAAGATTACTGTGGGCGGCGTGGACATTGCCTCCGTTGACCCGGAGGTGCTGCTCAGCGATTATTCCATGGTGTTTCAGGATGTGGTACTGTTCGACGATACGGTGATGGAGAACATCCGCCTGGGGTGGCGCGGCGCGACGGACGAGGAAGTGCGGGCAGCGGCCAAAGCTGCAAACTGCGATGAATTCGTCACCAAACTGCCCAAAGGCTATGATACGCCCATTGGTGAGAACGGCGCAAAGCTGTCCGGCGGCGAGCGGCAGCGTATCTCCATTGCCCGGGCACTGCTCAAAAACACCCCCATCGTGCTGCTGGACGAAGCCACCGCTTCCCTGGACGTGGAGAACGAAACGAAAGTACAGGGCGCGCTGTCCCGGCTGCTGGAAGGCAAAACCGTGCTGGTGATCGCCCATCGGATGCGGACCGTGGAGGCGGCGGATAAGGTGATCGTCCTCGCTGACGGGAAAGTGGCGGAGGAAGGCAGCCCTGCGGAATTGATCACCAGGCAGAACGGTATTTTCCGCAGAATGACGCAGCTCCAGGCGTCCAGCGCGGAATGGAGTCTATAAGAACTCCGGCCGGTCACCGAAATTCTGCAATGAGCATCGGGAAGAGATCGAATCTCATAAAAAAGCGCAAGCCGTCTATTCCTCCATTGAAGGAAAGATGCTATTCCCTGTGCGTTTTTGGATTCCGGAGGCTTTCTCCATGCTATGCTTTGATCAGTAACCCGAGGAGCGGCATATGCCCTCTTGTCGGAAAGGAAACGCCGACCCTGGGACAATTCGGAACAGTCGAAAGCGCCGACGCCGTCAACACCACCAAGATCGCTGAATAATCCCCGGCAAACTAAAACCAACCGCCCGGCAGCAGGTCAACCCCTGCTGCCGTTTTTTTGCTGCCGGCGGCGCAAAAGCCGGATTGGGCGATTCGCCCGCCGCCATCATCATCTATCGCAACGATGGTCCCGGCTCGTCCAAAGAATCCAAAATAACATACACCCATGTGTGCAGGGAAAGGATAGTAACAGGATTGCGATTTTGGTATGGTATTTTGAAAAGAACGGATTATCTCACGTTTCGTATTTTGATGCCGATGTGAATGGGCTGAAGATTGTGTCCGATGCGAGCGGGCGAGCTCACAAGAATGAAGCTGATATTGCCGCTCCAGAAGGAGATAACGATTCAAAGTTCAGGTTGCCTGATACGATTCTCAACAAAACCCGTCCGTGCGCGTCGGCAATGATTCTTTGGGCGCAGGGATAAACGCCCACAGCGCGTCCATCCACTGTGATTTCCGCCCGTTTTCCGTCGCTGTGAACAGCGTAATGATGTCCATAAAACCCCGCTTCATATTCATACGCTTCCCCGCTCCCCAGGCTGAACGCCACCTGCCCCAGATGGGGATGGATGCCGTAGCGATGGGCGATGTATTCCAGGCAGGAAAGCAGGGTGGGCCCGTAGGCGTCCTGAATGGGTTCGCCGCTGTCCTCTCGGACCGGCTGATGGGAAACGGCGTGCACCAGCGTGGGCTTTCCGGTAAAGGGGTCGAACTGCTGCGTAAAGCGGAAGCCGTTTTCAGCGACGGCGCGCAGCAGCTTTTCCCCCAACCGGGTGACGATCGTATGGTACCCGTAGTTTTCCAGCGCCAGAATTGCCCGCTGGTAGGTGAGGCCCTCCGGCTGGCCGCTCCAGTTGTTTTCCGGCGCGTTGCGGAAGGCGGGATCGCAGGCCGCCACGCTGGGCAGGGGAAAGGGCGTCCAGAATTCACGGGGATTCAGCAGGTGGTCTTTCACGAAACGCGCCGCCATGCCCGGGGAAATGGAACCCCAGTACATGCATCGTAACGTGTTGTGGCACAGGATATCCACGGGTTTTCCGTTTTTGTCCCGGTCAAAGCAGGCCCCGCGCGCTTCGTCCCACAAGCCGCTCCGCAGGGCACGCGCCACCTGGGAAGCCCGGTCATGCCACGCTTCCTCCTGCCCATCTTTTAGAATGCGGCTGATCTTCGCCAGGGTATCCCGGCAGGCAAAGCTCCAGCTCATCACGTCCATGCTGGCCATGGGCACAACGCCGTATCCCTCCGGCGGCGTATCCTCTGTCCACCAGCAGGGCGCGTCGCCATATCGCAGGGCGTTGTCCTCGCCCGTATCATACACGCAGAAGGATTCCAGCAGGCCGTCCCCGTTGCTGTCCCTGGTGCGCCACAGGTATTCGTCAAAGCGCCGCAGGGTATCCTGCAATGCCAGCAGATACGCCCGGTCCTCTCCCAGCAGGTAATACAGGTTCAGGGCGGGGAGTGGGAAGCAGAAGCCCTGCATTTTATTAAACTGCGGCTCGACCTCTCCGTTCACGCACTGGATGGAACCCGGCAGACGGCCGTCCGCCCGCTGATGGCGCATGAAGAGCAGGCAGTTGTTTTTCGCCGCCTCCAGGTTATGCAGCGCGTACATTTCGCCGCCCATGGGCTGTGTTTCCAGCCAGATTTTTTCATACCCGCCGCCCTCCAGCAGCACCAGGTCAGAGCCGAAATACGCCAGATTCCGGAGACACCGTTCGCTGGCCGTATCATATAATTTCTGCAATACGGAATTGCCGCATTGAAAACGGACAAAGACATCGGAACACATCGTAAAGCTCCTCTTAAAGCGGATTGCGGGCGGATAGAAACAGTGCTATAATCATGAAAACATCAATCGGAGGATGGGTACACGAGCCGCTACCAGGCGCGCGTTTTCTGTCCCCATGTTCCACGTTGATCCCCCTCGCTCCTTCGTTATTATACAGGGAGATTCCCGCTTTGTCATCCGAAACAGAAAAAATGGAAATCAATCGTAAAGATGAATGCGCACAGCGGCAAAAAAACGGTACATAATAACATCGGCGGAGCATGAAGGCTCTGAATCCGTTCAATGTGGAGATTGACCTTTGATGAAGCAATAGCTGTCTGTGCCGCTGGCCCTGTGCGTGTCCTTTCCTTCTGTTCGATATCGTTTCGCCAAAGGCTGATGACATTGCCCATCAAGGGCAAGTCTTTTGGCTCATTTCCAAATTTGTCACATTGCTGTAACAAAATAGTAACTCATGCGACTCATACGTTCACCCTGATTTTACAGGGGATGGCTGTTGTTCCGGGGGAAGGAGTATGGTATAATAACGAAGAATGCGAAGCATTCTGTCTCGGCGGCTCCCGGAAGGGAAAGATGCCGACCATCACGGTATAATACGAAAAGGTTTTTTACTCTCTGCTCAGAAACGGAGGCGAAGCCATGCTTCTTTTTGACACCCACGCGGACACGCTGTACCGGATGCTTCGGGGCCCCGAACAGCCGCTGGATATTTCCCCGGTGAGGCTGCAAACAGGCGGGGTGAACGCGCAAACCCTGGCCTTGTTCATTGGGGACAGCCCGGCGCTGGACAAGATCGCGGAAGCGTTCGACCGGATGTGGGCCGCGGGCGAAACGCTGAAAGCGGCGGGACTTCGCCAAATCACGGATTACCGCGACGCGAAAGCGGGGGAGACGGCCTTCATTTATTCCGTGGAGGGGTGCGACCTGCTGGACAACAGCCTGGCACGGCTGGCGGAATGGCGGCGGCGGGGTGTGCGCATGGCGGCGCTCACCTGGAATTATGAAAACTGTATCGGCACGCCCGCGATGACCGACCAGAACGCGCCGCTCAAACCCTTCGGGAAAGAAGCGGTGAAAGAAATGGCGCGGTTGGGCATCGCGCCGGACACGTCCCACCTGAGTGACCGGGGATTCTATGACGTGCTGGAAACGGGTGTTGCGCCGGTCGCGTCCCATTCCTGCTGCCGGGCGCTGTGCGGCCATGCGCGCAATTTGACGGACGAGCAGCTCAAAGCGCTGTTTGAGGCCGGGGGCTATATCGGCGTGAACTTCTGCCCCGAGTTTTTACGGCAGGACAAAAAGGCCGACCTGGATGCTGTCTGCGACCATGTGATCCACATCATGGAGCTGGGCGGCGCGAACCACGTCGGCTTCGGCTCGGATTTTGACGGCATCGACGCGAAGCCCGTTGGCTTGAATGGCCCCCAGGATTTCCCCGCCCTGCTGAATGCCCTGCGACGCCGAGGCTTAACGGAAGATGAAATTGAACATGTGGCGGGGAAGAACCTGATGGCGTATTACGACCGCCTTGACCCGAGAAGATGAACAAAATCACTGTAGGGGCGGATATTATCCGCCCGTATCCCGTATTCATACAACAAAGTGCCGTTCGTTATGACCGGCAAAGGCGGGCGGATGGTATCCGCCCCTACAATTCAACAGAATCCTTCATGTTCTGATCGTGATTGAAGGGGGATAACAGAAGAAATGCTTGGCATCATCGGCGCGATGGACAAAGAAATCCAGGATTTATTGCAGGATATGCGGGACGTGGCGGAACGGCAGACGGGGTACGCGCGTTATTATAAAGGAACCCTTCACGGCCTGCCCGTGTGCCTGGCGCGGTGCGGCATCGGGAAGGTACACGCGGCGCTGTGCGCCCAGGGGATGCTGCTCACGCACCCGGAAATCAAAGCCGTTCTGAACATCGGCGTGGCGGGCGCGCTACGGCCCGAACTGGACATTGGGGATATCGTGGTCGCCCAGAGCACCGTGCAGCACGACATGGATACCACGCCCATCGGCGACCCCTTGGGCATGATTTCCGGGCCGAACATCGTGCATATTCCCTGTGATCCCGCTCTCGCCGCGCTGCTGCAAAAGGCTGCGGAGGAAGCGAACCTGCGCACAATGCACGCCGCCGTCGCCACCGGCGACCAGTTTATCGTGGGCACGGAGAAGAAAAATTACCTGTCCGACACCTTTGACGCCGCCGCCTGCGATATGGAGGGCGGAGCCATCGCCCAGTGCTGCTATGAGATGAACGTGCCCTATGCTGCCATCCGCGCCATCTCTGACACCCGGGACGGGGACGGGCGCGAGTACATGGAAAAGGCGCTCATCGCCTGCGCCCAGGAGCAAAAGCTGGTGCGGCATTTCCTGCCGCTGTACGCCGCTTGGGAGGAAAAACGGAATGGATAAGTGGGACGTTCGCTTTATGGAAATGGCGAAGGTGGTGTCCACCTGGACGAGCTGCTTCGCGCCGGGGCGCGCCATCGGCGCGGTGATCGTGAAGGACAAGCGCATCATGACCACCGGCTACAACGGCGCGCCCGCAGGGATGAAAACCTGCAAGGAAAAGGGCGAATGCCTGCGCCGCAAGCTGGGCATCGAAAGCGGCACGCGGGCCGAGGTCTGCTACGCCGCCCACGCCGAGCAGAACGCCATTTTGCAGGCCGCGAAGCTGGGCATCAGCATCGACGGCGCGACCCTCTACTGCACCCACCAGCCCTGCTCCATCTGCGCCAAGATGATCGTGAACGCGGGCATCCGGAGGGTGGTGTATGAGCAGGGATACCCCGACAATTTCACGCTTGAAATTTTCGGAGAGACCGGAGTAAAGCTGGAAAAGTATGAGTCCTGAATACAGAGTTCAGAGTACAGAGTGCAGATAATATAGCGATTGCTTTGCTTTCCCAGCGATTGGGAAAACAAGATCATCTGAACTCTGCACTCCCTTTCTTCACCTATTAGATCATCGGAGGCAAGCATCATGGCAAAACGTTTTCTTTCTTTCCTGCTCCTGGCGGCTCTGCTGCTGGGCTGCGTATTTCCCGCCCTGGCTTTGGACACGCCCAACCCCATCCCGTTCATCGAAAAGGAAAACCGCACGCCTACCACCAAGGGCGTGCATCATTACATGCTGATCTGTGTGGACTCCTGGGACGCGAAAGCCTCCTTTGACAAGAAGCAGTGGGGCAACCACACGGACGGGCTCATCCTGGTGACGGTGGACGAAAACGCCCGGCGGGTGATGCTGACCAGCTTCATCCGGGACATGCTCATCCAGCGCCCGGACGGCAAGTTCGGCCGCATCAACAATTTCCTGGATACAGGCGGCTGGTGCTATGAAAACGGAAAAACCTACAACGAAGGATTCCAGGCGTTGGTGGAAACCATCAACGGCCACTTTGACCTGAACATCGAGAAGTTCATCGTGGTGGATTTCCGCCAGGTGGAAAACATCATCAACGCCGTGGGCGGCGTGGACATTACCATCACCAACCGGGAAGCCACTTATTTAAAGCGCTACTCCATTTCCAGTTCCTCTACCACACCCGCCATCACCGAAGGGCGCGGCGGCACTTACCATTTCTCCGGCCACGCTGCGGTGATCTACATGCGCATCCGCAAGATCGAAACCGCCGAATACCTGCACGCCGACGGAAAAGTCTATTCCGACCACCAGGACTATGGCCGCACATACCGCGACCGCGTGGTGCTCACCTCCATCGCGGACAGCCTCCAGGACATTTCCTACGACGACGCGCTGAAGCTGCTGGACGTGATTATCGCCAACACGGTGTACACCAACATGACGATTGACGATCTGTTCGACGCGGTGGATCTGGCGATGCGGCTTAAGGACGTGCATGTGGAAAACATCCGGATGCCGATCAGCAATCCCTCCAAGCAGAAGGACAGCGGCGAATGGTACGAAATCACGCCCACCGTGGACAGCTACAATAAGAACGGGTACAGTTACGTCGAATTCGCTTACGACGGCATGGCCACCAAGCAAATCAATTATGAACTGAACCGCCAGGCGCTGCGCGATTTCCTGACGGACAATTTCGTGGTGGTGGACGACGAATGAGCTTTCAGGCTGTGATTTTCGACATGGACGGCCTGCTCATGGACAGCGAGCGCGTGGGCCTGGACGTGATGCATGAATGCGGCTTGCTGCAAGGATACAACATTCCTGTGGAGATGGTGCGGGAAACGATTGGCAGCAACAAACAATCCTCCAGTGATTATTACCACCGGTTCTTTCCTGATTTGGACACGGACAGGCTGTTCCTGGATTTTAAGGACGCCATGTGCGATTTGGCGAAGCGGGGGAAAATCCCCCTGAAAAAAGGGGCCCTGGAACTCTTGGAGGAAATCAAACGCAAAGAAATTCCCATGGCGGTGGCCTCCTCCAGCGGGCAGGCGACCATCGGGATTTACCTTGACTCCGTGGGCGTGATCGCTTATTTCGACGCGCTGATCACCGGCAACGGCCTGCCCTCCAAGCCCGCGCCGGACATTTTCCTGAAAGCGGCGTCGGCGCTGAACGCGGAGCCGGAAAAGTGTCTGGTGCTGGAGGATTCCATCAACGGCATCAAAGCGGGCCGCGCGGCGGGCATGACGGTGGGCATGGTGCCGGATGTGTTTCCGTATACGGAAGACCTGGCTCCTTATGTGGATCATGTGCTGCCGGATTTGTCAGCGGTCATTCCGCTGCTTGCCCTATGAACGCGGCCATTGTGTGCGTCGGGCGGCTGAAGGAAAAGTATTTTTCCGGCGCGGCGGAGGAATACACGAAGCGCCTTTCCCGCTATGGACGCTTTGAAATTATCGAACTGCCCGACCTGCCCGAGCCCGCCAACGCCTCCGCCGCCGACCGCCGCCAGGTGATGGAGAAGGAAGGGGAGAGCATTCTTTCCCGCCTCAAATCCAATGATTATGTCATTGCCATGTGCATTGACGGGCCGCAGCTGACCAGCGAAGCCTTTGCCGGTAAAATCGCCGCCAACGATCAGCGCGGCACGCGGCTGGTGTTCGTGATCGGCGGCAGCCTGGGTCTTTCTCCCGCTGTGGTCAAGCGCGCCGACGAAAAGCTGTCCCTGTCCAAAATGACCTTCCCGCACCAGCTTGCCCGCGTGCTGCTCCTGGAGCAGATTTACCGCGGCTGCAAAATCAACGCGGGGGAAAAATACCATAAGTAAAGCGGGCTGCTTTTTCCCACTTTACAATTTTTTTCGTACCTGTTCAGCCGCACTTCAAAAGAGCACGAATCAGATAGGAGATAGGAGTTAGGAGATAGAAGATGGATAGCGTCGGATACAAAAACGCAAGGCAAAGCAGCCAATAAAGCATGGTCATTCTTTCATCTCCTATCTGCTCTCTTCTAATTCCTCTCTGGCATGATGTTCTTCTACGGTAAACTCTGAACAATTACTCTTTTTCTATTCAAAAAGGATCATCCCCAGCCTTTCCTGCAAAGCGGCGTCCGCCTGATCTCCGGCGGGAAGGTTCACTTCCTTCCGGGCGGCGGCGACCGCTTTTTTTGTCGCCGCGCCGAACACGCCGTCCGCGCTCCAAAGCAGGCCGCGCTGAATGAGCCGCAGCTGCAATTGCCGCACGTCCGCGCCGCGGTCGCCTTCCTTGAGCGTGCGCCATCCCCAGTTCAGCGGCCCGTAGGGCCCGCCGGTAATGACCACCTGGGTGCCGTTTGGAACCAGTGGAAAGAGCGCTTCCATGTCCTTTACCCGCATCCTAATGCAGCCATGGGAAGCGTTGCTGCCGATGGATTCCGGCTTGTTGGTGCCGTGGATGCCATAGCTGCCCCAGGGCACATTCAGCCCCAGGAACCGCGTGCCGAAGCCGGACATCTGCGGGATGAACCGGCTGTTCACCCGGAACACCCCGATGGGGGAAGGGGTGCTCCCCGCGCCGGAGGCGATGGGATAGGTTTTGATGGGTTCGTTGTTTTCGTACAGGATCAATTGCTTCGCGTCCAAGTCAATCCAGACCAAACGCCTGGAAGCGCCGCTTACGGCAGGGGCGACCTCTTCGCCGTTTTTTTGATAAAACAGCAACCCAGCCAAAATAATAAAAATAGTTATATATACAGCGTTTCTTTTCATTTCCGTTTCTCCCTTCGGTGATACTATGCGAAATGAAAAAGAAATAGACGCTTTCCGTTCATGGGTTCCCGGAAAACTTCCTTCGGTTTTTCTTGCAATGCCTGGGAAACTGGCGTATAATGACAAGGATGAACCTCGTATAATAGCAGGTGAACAATTTCTTTCGGAGGCAAAGCATGAGCCGACTGACCTACGTCATCAAGCGGGTGGGCAAAATGGACTTTTCCAGGATGCGCGACACCGCGAAAATGCTGCATAAAAAAACGGGCAAGCCCACGGCCTGGCTGCTAATGGACATGGGCCGGTGCGCCCTCAAATACAACGCGGGCTACATGGATTATAAGATCGCCGAAATGTACCGCCTGAACGACGCCCAGCGCCGCACGGTGATCACCCGGGGCATCTCCAACGAGATCGTGCGCCGGATGAACGACAAGGCGTACTGGCACTTCTTCGACGACAAAACCCAGTTCAACACCAAGTTCGCCCGGTGGATTCAGCGGGACTGGATCAAGGCGGACGAGACGCTGACGCCGGACGCGCTGGGAAAGTTCCTTGCGAATAAAGAGCAGTTTATTTTCAAGCCCCTGGAGGGTTCCAGCGGCCAGGGCATCGAAAAGTACGTGAAGAAGGATTGGGAGAACCTGCCCGCCTTCACGGAAAAGATCAAAAAGAACGGCCCCGCGATCCTGGAAGAAATCGTGATCCAGCATCCCGAAATGGCCCGGATGTGCCCGACCTCTGTCAACACCGTGCGCATCGCCACTCTGCTGGGCGACAAGCAGGAGGGCATCGTGTACGCCTTCCTGCGCATCGGCAACGGCAAGGTGATGGACAACGTGGACTGCGGCGGCATGGCGGCGCGGGTGGATTTGGCGAGCGGCACGCTGCTCACCGTGGGCGCGGACAAGCAAGGCAACACCTTTGAAAAGCACCCGATCACCGGCACGTCCATTATCGGATTCAAGATTCCGTACTTTGAGGAAGCGAAGCAGATGTGCCTGGAGGCTATGCGGGTGGTGCCGCAGGTGCGGTTCGTGGCCTGGGACGTGGCTATCACGCCGGACGGCCCGCGCTTCATCGAGGGCAATTCCTTCCCCAGTCACGCGGTGCCCCAGTTCGCCGCTCATTATCCGGACGGCATCGGCATTTTACCCGAGTTCAGGAAATTCCTTGACATTTAAACCGGAAGAATCAACCCCTTTATTTCGTTTTTTCATCGAATGGTTTTCACAAAGGAGGGTTCGTATGGATTTCATCAAAACGATGCTGGTGTATATGATGCTGGTGGTAGGCTCCGCCACGGAGGCCGCGCCCGCTGTGCCGGTGCCGGAAGCGACGGCCGCGCCGGTCGCGCAGTTGGAGCAGACCGCGCAGCCCACCGAAGCGCCTGACCTGGAAGCGACGGAAACGCCTGCCGCGCAGTCCGCGCTGGTGGCGACGCTGGCGCCCACCGCGGAGCCGATGGCGACGCCTTCCCCGACGCCGGTCGTCTATACGGCCCTTTACGTGAATGACCGGGGCGAGGACGTGCGCCGCTTGCAGCGCGCGCTGACGGAGCAGGGCTACCTGAACGACAAGATCGACGGCATCTTCGGCCAGAAAACCCGGCGCGCCGTGGAAGCGTTCCAGCAGGCCAACGGCCTGACGGTGGACGGCGTGGCGGGCCAGGCCATGCTGAAGCTGCTGTACGAGGGCCCGGAGCCTGAAACGACGCCCGAACCGACGGAGACGCCTGCGCCTGTGTTCCGCGGGGTCGCGGTGCCGGTGTATTATGTGGATGAAAATGAAAAGCTGCTGGCGCAGGGAAGCACCACCTGCTTCACCACCACCACGATCTACGCCAATTCCTCCAAGGTGGGGGCGGACTATGAACTGACCGGGGAAAACGCCGCCACCGTCACCATCCGCGACGGCGTGGCGACGCCCGCGTCCGTGACCTTCCGCTATACCCGCAAGGCCGCGCCGACCGAAGCGCCCAAGGCGCTTTCCGTGCCGGTGTATTATATGTCGGACACCGGGATGATCCTGTACCAGGCCAGCGAAAGCATGACCCCCGGCAGCCGGAAAACCGTGAAAGCGGATGAAAGCCTGGTGCCCGCCCATTACACGCTGAGCGGGGCGGAGACCGTGCAGGTCACCATGGATGAAACCGGGCTGGCCTTCCCCTCCGCCGCCATCTTCACCTTCCGCAGCGTTTCTCCTACGCCCGCGCCGGGGGAGGACGTGGCGCTGGTGCCCGTGCGTTATATGAACGAAGCGGGCGTGCTGCTCAATGAAACCATCATGCGCCTGGGCTTCGGCGAAAGCTGGGATGTGGAGGCCGACCCTGAAATGGTGGGAGAAACGGAACAGCTGATCAGCGAAAGCCCGGTCACGGTCGCCGTGGACGCGGAGGGCGCGCCTGTTCCGGCCGTCGTGATTTTTACCTATAAAGATGCCGAACCCGCCGAGGAGGCCACAGAAGCGCCGACCGCGGTGCCCACGCGCACGCCGTCGCCCATGCCCACCGAGGCGGTGCCGACTGCCGCGCCGACGGAAGCGCCCACTGAAGTGCCTGTGACGAAGGAGCCCACCGGAAAGCCCACGGAGCAGCCCACAGCGGCCCCGACCGCCGCGCCGACAGAAGAGCCCACACGTGAACCCACGGCCGCGCCGACGGCTGAGCCTACCGCCGCGCCGACCCCTGCGCCGACCGCTACGCCCACGGCAGCGCCTACGCCCGAGCCCACAGAGGAGCCGCTCCGCCTGCCGGAAGAAGGCGTTTTGCAGGCGGGCAGCGCTGTTCAGTTCAACGGGAAAACGCTGGACTGCCCCTGGTATTGGGACGCGCAGGGCCGCGCCATGGTGAATATCAACGAGTTCGCCGATGCGGTGGATATCCGGGTCAACCCGAGCGAGGAATTTTTCCTGCTGGGCGCGTTCAGCAGCGTGACCTATGAGAACGGCCAGCTGCAATCCCTCAGAATCGCGGGCAGAGACTGCACCCAGGACGCGCTGTACTGGAAGCAGAACCTGTATCTGGGCGAGCAGGTGTTCAGCGTGCTGGGCTGCACCTTCGCTGTCGACGGGGATACGCTTGTGATTCGCTACAAGTAATTCATGGAATGCGCCTATTAAAAATGACATCGGGACGCTTCGCCGCGTCTGACGGCTTCCTCTCTTGGGGAAGCCTTTTTTGCGCCTTCCCCTTGGGAGGAATGGTGTCAACTTAAGAAAATAGTTACTTTGATGTGTTGTATAAAGGAAAGCAGCGAAAAGCCTTCCCCTTAAGGGCAATGTCATCAACTTAGTAGCATGGAAAAAGAATAGAGTAAAGATACGTCCCAAAAGGCTTCCCGTTGAGGGGAAGCTGTCAGGCGCGGAACCAAGTATGAAAAGGAAATCAAGTCAATTCGCGCCTGACTGATGAGGTGATGCCGGACTTCAACCAAGTCACTTGTACGCAATCCAGCAAATCACCTCATCCGTCCTGCGCGAAATGACTCGGTTTCTCCGATGAAGTTGCTTCCGCGCAGGCCACCTTCCCCTCAAGGGGAAGGCTTTTGGCTGCTTCCCGCAGATACACATCAAAGCCCTATCGAATTTCTTAAGCTGACTGCATTGCCCTCGAGGCGGGGCCTTTTGGATACTTTCATCATTTGCTGTTTTAAAGATGAAACAGTATGATTTGCTTTCCGCGCGGCCCTGCGCTGCCAATTTCCCTGTCCCTTCCAGCGCATACAAAATTGTGTATGGATGAAGTATTCTGTTCAAGAATTCGTAAAACAATGAATATAATTATCATAAGTTCATTGAGAAAATTCACACTTCCCGTTACGGTTCCCTTAAAAAACCCGGGGAGGGCCAAAATCGGTTGATTTCAAAAAAACCATGGATTATAATAGCATTGCTTCTGAGGAAAGGAAGGGGTGCCACAGGATGGCACCGCGGAGAACAGAAGCCTAAGAACTTGATCTCAATTGATTTGTGCGTTAATGCCGTTGAGGAGGTGAGGCCAATTGATGGGCCGCATGAGATCGAGGGACCCCACTGAATGCCGCCCGTGCGGGCCGCTCGATGTTTAAAACGCTGAATCCAAAAAGGAAATTTTAGGAGGATAGAAACGTGAAAAAGTTTTTAACTGTTCTGTGTCTGGCTCTGCTGCTGACGCTGGTGTGCGGCAGCGCGCTGGCCGCCTCTACACTCGATTCCAAGTATCTGCACAATACGGTCGTGATCAACGCGCTGACAACGGTCAACGGCAAAACTGTTGATACCGGCACGCCGGATTATATCATCACCGTGGAACCCAAGTGCGTAACCGGCACCGTGAAGATCAAGATGACCGACGGAACCTACGAATCCGTCAGCATTGACCCGATTCACAATTGGGGCCTGAAAGCCAAGGACGGCAAGGATGCTTCCTGCGAAGTCGGCGGCGTCGGCCAGTACGTCTGCAAGGACTGCGGCGCGGTCAAGGAAGGCGAAGTAACGATTCCCGCCACGGGCCACAAGTTTGACGTGAAGGTGATTGACAACGCGGAAACCTGCTCCAAAGACGGCAAGTATCACATGGAGTGCAGCTACTGCGGACAGGCGGAACTGACCTCTGACAAGTCTGGCATTAAGTACACGGCGATTCCGAAGCACACCTTCCAGCCCGGCCCCATCGTGATCGAACGGGTGCAGACCTGCCAGCAGGGCGGTATCAAATACACCACCTGCGTGATCTGCGGCGAACCTGAATGGGCTGTTCTGGGCGTTGAAAAGAAGCTCGACGCCGCTTACGCTGCGAAGGGCCCCCACACCTTCGGCGAATGGATTGTGACCAAACCTGCGACCTGCACCGGCGAAGACGGCTTCCAGTCCCGTTACTGCACGCTGTGCAACGCCGAAGAAACCCAGATTATCGTCGCTGTCGGCGAACATGATTGGGATTACAAGATCGTTGAAAACGGCAAGTGCAAAGTGACCGGCCCTGACGCCGCTGTTGCGACCAAGGACTGCTTCTCCACCGCCAAGAGAGTCTGCAAAATCTGCGGTAAGGAAGAAGAACTTGACGACGCTTATTTCTCCCTGGTTGGTTACTACAAGCATCACTCCTTCGTTGAGAAGGAAGTCGTGGTTCCCGCTGGCTGCGTCGACGGCGCCGATGGATCGAGAATCCTTGTCTGCTCCAAGTGCGGCGGTTTGCGGACGGAAAGCATTCCGAAGGCTACCAAGCATA
Source organism: uncultured Eubacteriales bacterium (assembly GCA_902788445.1). Lineage (GTDB taxonomy): Bacteria > Bacillota > Clostridia > Christensenellales > Aristaeellaceae > RUG563. The sequence goes on along the minus strand of CADAKE010000002.1, from coordinate 35,953 downwards.
ACTTCGGCTCCTGGCAGGTTGTTGTGAAGCCCACCGCCACCACCAACGGCGTTTGGGAACGCTACTGCACCAACTACGCCTGCACCGCGAAGGAAAACTATGTAGGCAAGACCGCTCCCAAGGGCGCTGATCCCGTGCCCACTGTGAAGCCCACCGAAACCACCACTCCCGGCGGCACCGAAAACTACAAGGTCACCAGCTGGAACTACAACGCCAGCGGCGTGAGCGGCCAGGTTGCCGGCAACGTGAGCTATCGCACCCCCGGCCTGAGCGTGAACGTGATTATCTACACTCCCCAGGGCACCTTCCTGGCTGTGAGCTCTCCCGTGGATGAGAACGGTCGGTTCTCCGTGTCCGCCGGCGGCGCTGTGTACGCGGTGTCCATCCAGCTCAAGGACAACAACAAGACCTACCAGACCGATGGTAAGTACGTGTAATCGAAATCATTAACAAACATTCCAACATGTAAAGGGGAAGGGTAGCATTTGTGGAGAGGCATGGCTGGTTTCGTGCCGGATGCTATCCACGGATGCTGCCCTTCCTCTTTATGGAAAAACATTCCGCCCAATGAACAATTTGGAGGAAAGAAATGAAAAAATTCGTCTGTTTACTGCTTATGACCGCTCTGGTACTGGGCTGCGTCAGCGCCGCTTCCGCGTCGATCAGCGCTACCTACAGCAATGGCAAGATCTATGTTACCAACTCCGGCAGCGGCATGACCCGCGTCAACATGAACGGGGCCAGCACTGGCTATGTGCTGGATTCCAATCATACCACGGTCGTCCTGACGCCGCCCGCGGGCGCTACCTCTGTCACCATCAGCGGCGTGACCGACCCCTTCTTCGGCGGCGACGGCGGCTCCGTGACCGTTAACATCAGCGGCGGCGGCGGATCGTACACTTCTTCGCCTGTGACGCCGACCTACGCTCCCGTCTCCCCGACTTACGCGCCCGTTACGCCCACTTATGCTCCTGTCGCGCCCACCAGCGCGCCGGTCGTCTCCGGCCCGTCCGTGTATGTGGGCAGCTATGTGAACGGCAATGTGACCGTGAGCGTGGCCGGGATCAACACCCCTTCCGCCATTTACATTGACGGCGTGCCCACCGGTATCGCCATCAGCGAACCCGGCGCCAAGTCCGTGAATGTCGGCACCCTGACCCCCGGCACCCATACGGTGGAGCTGTACACCTGGAACGGCGTGGTCAGCAACACGTTCACTGTCGGCTCCGGCCCCGCGCCGACGGCCGCCCCGCATACCCACAGCTGGGGCAGCTGGACCGTGATCAAGGCCGCTACCTGCGAAGGCGCGGGCGAACAGACCCACACCTGCACGATCTGCGGCGCGTCGGAAACCCAGCGCATTTCTCCTCTGGGCCACCGGTACGTGGTGGAAAGCGAAAATGACCGTGCCACCAATTACCGCTGCTCCAACTGCGGCAAGCACATGACAAAGGAAAAGCCCGTGTACTCCACGGAATCTCCTTTCGCTTTCCCGATTGCGATTCCCACCCAGAGCCCCGGCCTGACCACCGTGACCCGGAACGGCTACGGCCACATCCTGTATGACAGCGGCGCAATGGCCGTGGACTATGATTCCTACCGCGACGTGCAGGACATTTCCACCGTGATCATCGAAGTGGCGCAGGACACCCGGACCGGCAAGCCCACTGAAATCGGCCTGTATCTGGACGCCGCGCTGATTGACACCATCAAGGCCGAAGGCTACACCGCCGTGCGGTACACCAACGGCGGCGCGGTGCTGAATATCGCGCTGGCCAACGTGGAAGACGCCTGGTTCGACACCGACGAAGGCATCACCTACCGCGTGTTCACCACCGATCCCCAGGCTGCCGGCGGCACCATGGTGAAGGTGGAAGCGGAGCTGGCTTCCGGCATGGTAATCCAGCCCAGCAATATGCTGACCGGCATCGTCCTCAAGGGCGCGACGGATATTCTCGTGTCCCAGAACGGCGTGTACGATGTGAGCCGGTAATCCGATCAAACAAGCAAGCTCAAAGGGCCGCGGATTTCCACGCGAAATCCGCGGCTTTTTTGCTTGACAAACGGGCCGGAAACGGCGATAATGAAACGGATATTTCTACGGAAGGATTGATGAAACGATGGCTCAATTGACCATGGACAAGCTGGTCGCCCTGTGCAAGGTGCGCGGCTTTATTTTCCCCGGCAGCGAAATTTACGGCGGCCTGGCGAACAGCTGGGACTACGGCCCCCTGGGCGTGGAATTCAAGAACAATGTGAAAAAGGCGTGGCTCAAAAAGTTCGTGCAGGAAAGCAAGTACAACGTGGGTCTGGACAGCGCCATCCTCATGAACCGCATGGTGTGGGTGGCCTCCGGCCACGTGGGCACCTTCAACGACCCGCTGATGGACTGCCGCGCCTGCAAAGCCCGCTTCCGCGCCGACAAGCTGATCGAGGACTGGGGCAAGGAGCACAACGAAGAAATCCAGGCCGACGGCTGGACTAATGAGCAGTATGAATCCTTCATCGCGGAGCACGACATCGTGTGCCCCACCTGCGGCAAGAAGGATTTCACCGGCATCCGCAAGTTCAACCTCATGTTCAAGACCCACCAGGGCGTCACCGAGGACAGCGCCAACGAAATCTATCTGCGCCCCGAAACCGCCCAGGGCATTTTCGTGAACTTCAAGAATATCGTGCGCTCCACCCGCCGCAAGCTGCCCATGGGCGTGGCCCAGGTGGGCAAGAGCTTCCGCAACGAAATCACCCCCGGCAACTTCATTTTCCGCATCCGCGAATTTGAGCAGATGGAACTGGAATTCTTCTGCAAGCCCGGCACCGACCTGGAGTGGTTCGATTACTGGCGGGGCTACTGCCGCGATTGGCTGCTGAAGCTGGGCATCAAGGAAGAAGCCCTGCGCCTGCGCGACCACAGCAAGGAAGAACTGGCCTTCTATTCCAAGGCGACCACGGACTTTGAGTATCTGTTCCCCTTCGGCTGGGGCGAGCTCTGGGGCATCGCCGACCGCACGGACTACGACCTGACCCAGCACCAGAACACCTCCGGCGAGAGCATGGAATACATCGACCCCGTGACGAATGAGCGCTACATTCCCTACGTCATTGAGCCCTCTCTGGGCGCTGACCGCGTGACCTTGGCTTTCCTCTGCAACGCCTACGAGGAAGAAGAACTGGAGGGCGGCGACGTGCGCACCGTGCTGCACCTGCATCCCGCGCTGGCCCCCTTCAAGGCTGCCGTGCTGCCCCTGCAAAAGAACAAGCTGGGCGGACTGGCGACGCAGATTCATGAAGAACTGAGCAAGTACTTTATGGTGGACTACGACGAAACCGGCTCCATCGGCAAGCGCTACCGCCGCCAGGACGAGGTGGGCACCCCCGTGTGCGTCACCGTGGACTTCGAGACCGAGGAAACCGGCACCGTCACCGTCCGCGATCGCGACACCATGGAACAGAAGCGCATCCCCGTTTCCGAACTCAAGCAGTATATCGAAGATATGCAGCAGTTCTGATTGCCTTATCAAAAGCCGCCATGCAAAACGCACGGCGGCTCTTTTTATGTGCGCACGGCGGCGCACGTTTCTCCTGCCCGATCAAATAGTTTCTACCTTGATCAAATTCGTATTCCCCGACCTGGCGTTGGGCAGGCCGCCGGTAATCACGATCTTGTCGCCGGGCTGGAGGCGGAGCATCTCCTTCGCCTTTTGCTTGGCAACATAGAACAGCACGTCGGTAGAGGTTTGGGTTTCGGCCAAGGCGGGCGTTACGCCCCAGGACAGGGCCAGCCTCCGCATGGCGTGTTCGCTGGTGGTGAGGCCCAGAATGTCCATCGGCGCGCGGAACCGGGAAATCATGCGCACCGTGCCGCCGGAAAGCGAGCAGACCACAATGGCCTTGGCCCCAATGTCGATGGCCATGCCGCAGGTGGCGTGGGAAATGGCGTCCACGGTGTTGTGGGTGATAAATTCCGCGGTGCGGAAGCGCTGGGCGTAGTCGATTTTGTTTTCCGTCGCCTCGGCGATTTTCGCCATGACAGCCACGGATTCTACCGGATACTTGCCCGCGGCGGTTTCGCCGGAGAGCATGACGGCGCTGGAGCCGTCGTACACGGCGTTCGCCACGTCGGAGATTTCGGCGCGGGTGGGCCGGGCGTTGTGGATCATGGATTCCAGCATTTCGGTGGCGGTGATGACGCGCTTGCCGATGATGCGGCATTTGTCGATCAGGTGCTTCTGCACGGCGGGCAGTTCCTCATAGGGGATTTCCACGCCCATGTCACCGCGGCCGATCATGATGCCCTCGCAGGCGGTGCAGATGTCCTCAATGTTGTCGATGCCGCTCTGGTTTTCGATCTTGGCGATCAGGCTGAGCTGTTGGCCGCCGTTTTCGTCCACGAACGCCCGCAGGTCCAGCAGGTCCTGCTTCCGGCTGACGAAGGAGCAGGCCACGTAATCCACGTCGTGCTGGATGCCGAACAGCAGGTCGGATTTATCCTGCTCGCTCAGGTACACCTGGTTTAATACCTTGCCGGGGAAGGACATGCTCTTGCGGTCGGACAGCTCGCCCCCGATCACGACCTTGCACCGGATTTCCGGGCCGACGATTTCCTGCACGTCCATGGCGATCAGGCCGTTGTTGATGAGCACCCGGTCGCCAGCGCTCAAATCATGGTTGAGCTCGGCGTAGTTGACGGACACCTGGTGCTCGTCGCCCTCCACGCTGTCCACGCGCAGGGTGAACGTCTGGCCTTCGCTCAGCATCACCTTGTGGTTGGCGAAGGTCTTGATGCGATATTCCGGGCCCTTGGTGTCCAGCATGATGGCTACGGGCAGGTTCAGCCGCTCCCGCACCGCTTTCAGCCGCCGGATTCGCTCGGCGTGCTCCGCGTGGGTACCGTGGGAAAAGTTGAGCCGGGCCACGTTCATGCCCGCCAGCATCATTTTTTCCAGCATCTCTTCGGATTCGCTGGCCGGGCCGATGGTGCATACGATTTTCGTTTTGCGCATAGGTTTGCCCTCCGTTCATCGCAGGATAGAAACGGTTGTACTCTCTGTGTTTTATGATACCCTGTCGCCGTTTGTTTGTCAATTCTTTCTCCAAAAAAGTACCGGGGATATCCGCAGGTTGACTGAACGCGCCCGGTTTCGTATAATGAACAGGCGGAAGCGTCCGCGCTTTTCGCAGGAAGCGGCAAAGGAGAATCTGACGATGTACGGGGCATTCGCGCGCGTGTATGACGGATTGATGGATACGGTGGATTACGTTGCCTGGGCGGCGCATTACCATGAACTCATGGAAAAATGCCAGGTGCCGACGAAGGGGCGCTGCGTGGAATGCGCCTGCGGGACGGGTGGCCTCACGCTGCCCCTGCGCAAAATGGGGTATCAGATGACGGGCGTAGACCTGTCGGAGGAAATGCTCGCCGCCGCGATGGAGAAAGCGCGGGCGGCGGGCGTGATGATTCCGTTCGTGAAGCAGGACATGCGGGCGCTCACTGTGCCCCGGCGGGCGGACTGCGTGCTGGCGACCTGCGACGGGGTGAATTATCTCACGTCGCCGGAGGACGCTCAGGCTTTCTTTTCCGCTGCTTATGCGGCCCTGAAACCAGGCGGCGCGCTGATCTTTGACGTATCCACGCCGGAGAAGCTGTCCGGCACGCTGGGGAACAACACGCTCTATTCTGACGACGACGCGGTTTCCTATATCTGGCGGAACAAATGGGATGAAAAAACCGCCTGCGTCACGCTGAGCCTGTCCCTTTTCGTGCGGCGGGCGGACGGGGCCTATGACCGCGTGGAGGAAAGACAGGTTCAGCGCGCCCACACCCGGAAGGAATTGCGGCTGTGGCTTACGCAGGCGGGATTTGCGGATATTTCATTCTATGGCAGGCAGCGCATGACGCCGCCCCGCAAGGGCGACGACCGCTGGCATGTGGCCGCGGTCAAGCCCTGACCGGCGTGCAATGGCCGGAGATTGGGGATTGAAAGGGCGCTTTCAGTCAGCGCACTGAGAAAATCAATTTTTCCGCCACACATGCGGGGCGAAGAGCAACAAAATCGGATAAATTTCCAAGCGTCCCGCCAGCATCATGAAGGACAGGAGCAGCTTGGCGGCAGGGGAGAAGAAGGCGAAGTTTTCCGTTGGCCCGACGCCGTTCAGGCCGGGGCCGACGTTGGAAAGGGTGGTGAGCACGGCGGTGAACGCGGTCACGAAATCCGTCTGCCCCAGGGAAAGAAGCAGCGTGCCAAGCACCGCCAGCACCACCCACAGCGAAAGATAAACCCCCACCTGCGCCAGGGTGCTTTCCTGCACGGCCTTGCCCTCCAGCCGTACCACGGCGACCTTCCGGGGCTGAATGGTGTGCTCCAGGTCGCGGTAGGCCGATTTGCCCAGCAGCAGCACGCGGCTCAGCTTGAAGCCGCCGGCGGTGGAACCGGCGCACGCGCCCAGGCACAGCAGGAGCAGCAGCAGCGTTTTGGAGAACAGCGGCCAGACGTTGAAATCCGCCGAACCAAAGCCGGTGGTGGACACGATGGACGTGACCTGGAAAAAGGCGTTCCGAAGCGCTTCAAAGAAGCCGTCGTACCGGGGCAGGATGTTCAGCGTGATCAGCAGCGTCGCGCCTGCCACGATGGCCAGATATGTCCACAGTTCCTCATTTTGCAGGATGGGTTCCTTTTCGCGGCGGAGCATGTGGAAATAGATGGCAAAGTTGATGCCGAACAGCATCATGAATATCCCGATGATCCACTCGATCAGCGGGCTGTGGAACGCGCCGACGCTGGCATTGTAGTTGGAGAAGCCGCCGGTGCCCGCGGTGCTCAGGGCGTGAATCAGCGCGTCGTAGAGGTTCATGCCCGCCAGCAGCAGGCACACGGCCTCGATCGCGGTCAGCGCGAAATACAGCATGTACAGCATCTTGGCCGTATCGCTCATTTTGGGCAGCAGCTTGGAAAAGGTGGGGCCGGGGCTCTCCGCCCGGGCCAGATGCGACGTGCGGCCGGACAGCCGGGGCAGCACCGCCAAAGTAAACACCAGCACGCCCATGCCGCCGATCCAGTGGGTGAACGAGCGCCAGAACAGCACGCCCTTGGGCAGATGCTCGATCTCGGTCAGGATGGTGGAGCCGGTGGTGGTGAAGCCGCTGACGGCTTCAAAGTAAGCGTCCACCATGTGCGGAATCGCGCCGGAGAGCACGAAGGGCAGCGCGCCGAAAAACGACAGGATTACCCAGCTTAAGCCCGCGACCGCCATGCCGTCCCGGGCAGTGAGGTCTTCGCGCTCCGGCTTGAGCAGGAAGGAAAGCAGCGCGCCAACGACGGCGGTGATGGCGATGGCGCACAGGAACGCCAACGTGTCGCCCTGACCGTAAATCAGCGAAACGCCGAGCGACGGCAGCATCAGCGCCGCTTCCGTCAGCAGCAGCCGGCCCAGCAGCCGGAATACCAGTTTATAGTTCAAGGAAGAAAGACCCTCTTTCAATTTGGTAAAGTAGGAAAAATGAAGTTGAGGATATCATGACCGAGATAGGAGTTAGGAAAGAGAAGATAGGAGATCATTATCGTCCTGTCAAATGCAGCATTGTCTTGCGACGTATTTGATAACACGATCAATCTCCTATCTTCTCTCTCCTAACCCCTATCTGTTATACAGTATGATTTAGAAAGCGAAACCGTTATCTAAACACCTGCCCCAGCGAGCTCAGCCCGGCTTTGCGGCTGATAACGACCACGTAGTCGCCGACCTCGATGGTGTCGTTGCCGAAGGGGACTTTGACCTGACCTTCCCGAACGATCACGGCGATCAGGGCGTCGGGGATGATCTGCAAATTTTTAAGCGGCACGTGGATGTATTTGTCTCCCGCCTGGGCGATGAACTCCAGGGCTTCCGCCTGGCCGTCCATGAGGCGGTACATGCGCTGCACGGCGGCGTTGGCGCGGCTGGAGCGGGAGCGCACCACGCGCAGGATATCGTTGGTGGCGACGGACTTGGTGCTGATAATGCTGTCCAGGCCCATATTATGCATGATGCCGGAATAGGTGTCCCGGCTGGATTTCACGATCACTTTTTTCACGCCCTGCTGGGCGGCGTAGAACCCGGCCATGAGGTTTTCCTCGTCCCGGTCGGAGAGGGTGATGAAGGCGTGGGTGTCAGCCAGGCCCTCGCTCTGCAAAAGCTCCTGGTCGGTGCCGTCGCCCTCGATGATGGTAGCGCCGGGGAGGCTGTCGGCCAGCCTGCGGGCCTTGTCCTTTTTCACTTCGATCACGGAGACCTTCATCTTCATCCGCACCAGCATGGACACGAGGTAGAACGCAATCCGGCTGCCGCCCATCACCATGACCGAACGGATGGTGGACATGCCTTTGCCCAGGGCGGAGAAAAAGCGCGTGATGGTTTCCACGTCGGACACCACGTGCACGCGGTCGCCGGGCTTGATGACAAAGTCACCCTTGGGGATAATGATTTCGCCGCCGCGCTCCACGGCGCAGAACAGCACCTGGGGCAATTGCTTGTTCACCCGGTACATTTCCTTCATCGGCAGGCCGACCACCGGGTCGCCCTCGGCGGCGCGGAAATCCACCATTTCCACCCGGCCCCGGGCGAAGGTTTCAATGCTGCCCGCGAAGGGGAAGCGCAGCATACGGCTGATTTCCCGCGCGGTGGCGCGCTCGGGGTTGATGGCATAGTCGATGGAAAGCTCCTTTTGCAGGAAGGACAGGGTGTTCAGGTATTCCGGGTCGCGGATTCGCGCGATGGTATACTGGGCGCCCAGTTTTTTTGCCGTCAGGCAGGCCAGCATATTGACTTCGTCGCTCATGGTGACGGCAATCACAATGTCCGTGTGCTGCACGTCGGCTTCTTTTAAGGTATCGGCGCTCACGCCGCTGCCGTGGATGAACATGGCGTCCATGGTGTCCATGGTCTTTTGCACCACGGCTTCGCTGCGGTCGATCATGGTCACGTTGTGGCCCTCGTCCACCAGGTGCTGCGCCAGGGAAATGCCCAATTTTCCCCCGCCGATAATGATGATCTGCATACGCTCCTCCTGAATTGGAAATGCAAGCATTCATAACGTATTCTATTATATCAGGAATGGGCGCGTTTGAAAAGAGAAAAATAGATTTCAGCAGGGCAATCACTTACAGATTGCATACAACAAGAAATCCCAGGCATGTAGGGGCGGATATCATCCGCCCGCGCTAAGCAATGTCATGCAAGCCTTGAAAATGCTGATTACTGCCATCCAATTCTTTCGGGCGGATGATATCCGCCCCTACAATGATCGCACTTGTTTCTCGACTTCGTAACCGTTTTGTCACAGAATTGCAATAAGCGATTGCCCTGAGATTTCAGCAGGGCGATCACTTACAGATTGCATACAACAAGAAATCCCGGGCATGTAGGGGCGGATATCATCCGCCCGCGCTAACCAATGTCATGCAAGCCTTGAAAATGCTGATTGCTGCCATCCAATTCTTTCGGGCGGATACTATCCGCCCCTACAATGATCGCAATTGTTTCTCGGTTTCGTAAATGCTTTGCTGCAAAAGTGCAATAGATGATTGTCCTGGATTTCAGCAGCTTCCATTTGCCGCCTGCGCATCATCGGCTTCGGGCTGAAGCGCCTGCGCGCGGTATTCGGAGGGAGACATGCCGGTCAGCTTGCGGAATACATGGGAAAAATGGGAGGAGGAGGCGAAGCCTGCTTCTTCACCGGCTTGAGAAATATTTCCTTCCTCGCTGGCGAGCAGGGCCTTGGCTTTTTCGCAGCGCGTATAATTATGATACCAGAGCAGCGTATGCCCGGTGTGCGCCTTGAACACCCGCAGCAGATAGCTGCCGTTCACGTACAGAGCGCCAGCGATGGCCTGGAGCGAAAATTTTTCCGCGCTGTGGGCTTCAATGTATTCCTTTGCCGCCTGCGTCAACCGTTCTCCGGCGTCCTGTTTCTTTCCCGTGCTCATGCTTTCCGCCCCATTCTATTGATGGTGTATTTGAAGTTAGCTATACCTTACATATATTAGCATAAACTAACTATAAAAGCCAGCACGAATTTTATTTGGTCAATTTCAGACAAGCCTATAAACGAAAAAAGTCAATTTTGGAATAGCGGAGGATAGTTAGAATATGCTAATATTATCCGCGGGTTAGATTTGCCTAACGAAAAAGTGCCCGCCTGCCGCCCGCTCCCGCGCTGAGCGGTGGGGGAAAGGAAGCATTCCGTGATTAAGAAAGCAAGGATCGGCTGGGCCGCGCTGCTCTGCGCGCTGGTCATGATCCTGACGATGCTGCCGTTGGGGAGCCTGGCGGAGGAAACGGCCTCCACCCGCTGGGCCGACGCGGCGGACGAAATCGACAAATATCTGGACGCCGGGTTTGAAGCCTATTTGGACGGCGACGCCACCACCGCGTACAACAACGTGAGCAACGCCTATTTCCGGGTGTACGAAACCACCGGCTTTGAGCGGCAGACCATGAGCTACGTGTCCGGCAACCGGAAAAACGCCGTGGAAATGCAGTTCTCCGCCTGTAAAGCCGCGGTGAAAAAAGACAATACCGACCATGAAACCATCGTGTCCGTTCGCAGCGCATTGGCAAAACTGAAAGCCATGATCCGCGAGGACGGTAACAAGCTGGCGGCTATGCAGGGCGGCGCGCAGAGCGAAACCAAATATTACAAGCGCGGCGAGCTGGTCGCCACCGATCCCTATCCTGAATACTCCGCCGACCCCAACGCCGCCATGAAGTACGCCAACTGGTACGAAGCGGCGACGCTGGTGAAGGAAGGGCTGGATACTGCCTACATGGGGTATCTGGACAAGGACTTTGAAGCGGCCATCGACAACCTGAACACCGCTTTCTACTCCGTCTATGAGGAATCCGGCCTGAGCCACAAGATTTATACCGACCTGTCGCTGAAAGACAGGCAGAAGATGGACGGATACTTCTCCGATCTGCGCACGCTGGTGGCGAACGCGCAGACGAAATACCAGAAGAACAAATACCGCACCACCACTGACGGCGCCAAGAACCTGGTGCTGAAGCTGGCGAAGTCCATCGACACCCAGGAGGAGGAAGCCAAGGCTGCCGCCGCTGCGGAAGCGGGGGAGACTGTGACGGCTGAAACGGAAACCCAGCAAAGCGACCCCCGGCTGCTCACGTTCCTGGGCGCGTTCGGCATCATCGTGCGCGAGGGCCTGGAAGCCATCCTGGTCATCGCCGCCATCATCGCTTATCTGACCAAGAGCGGCAACGCCAAGAGCCTGAAAAACGTGTACATCGGCGCGATTCTGGGCGTTGTTGCCAGCTTCATCGCCGCCGCCATCCTGGCCTGGGCCAAGAGCGCGTTCGTCGGCGCGGGTTTAGCGCAGGAAGTGATCGAGGGCATCACCGCCCTGATTGCCGTGTGCGTGCTGTTCTACGTGAGCAACTGGATGATCAGCAAGGCTGAGGCTGCCTCCTGGAGCCATTACATCGACAGCAAGGTGCAGTCCTCCGTTGAGCGGAACAGCGCCTTTGCCCTGGCCTTTACCGCGTTCCTGTCCGTGTTCCGCGAAGGCGCGGAAGTGGTGTTGTTCTACCAGCCGATGCTGGCGGAGGGCAACCCCGGCATGGTGTGGGCGGGCTTCGGCGTAGGCTGCGTGCTGCTGGTGTTCGTCTACCTGGCGATTACGAAGCTGTCCATCAAGCTGCCCATCAAGGTATTCTTCACCGCCACGTCCATCCTGATGGCCGTGATGTGCGTCAGCTTCCTGGGCAGCGGCATCAAGGAACTGGCCGAGGGCAATGTGTTTGACCTGACCCTCCGCGTGCCGGGCATCCCGGAGAACGACGTGATTCAGATCTTCGGCATCTATCCCTACCTGGAAACCCTGGTGCCCCAGCTGATCCTGGCGATCATCCTGCTCGTCACCTTCATGATCGCCCATTACCGCGGCAAGATCGACGCTTTGAAGGCGCAGTACGCCGCGAAATCGTGATACCTTCGGAATGCTGCCCCGCGTAACGTTCCGATGGCTATACAAGAAATTCAAATTCATTGAGGAGGATTTTACAATGAAGAAGTTTATCGCTCTCTTGCTGGCCGCTATGATGCTGTTCGCCGTTTCCGCTTTCGCGGTTGCGGAAGAAGAAGCTGGTTTCGACGAATATGAACTGGGCGTGGAAGGCGAACAGGAAGTCGGCTTCATGACCATGAGCATGGTGTATTTCCAGCCCGTGGATATGGCGCCCGTGGAAAACGCCACCCCCAAGGAAGGCTCTGACCTGCACATCGAAGTGGATTTGACCGCCAACGAAAACCCCTACGGTTTCCCCGTGGACGGCTGGGTGCCCTATCTGAGCATCGACTTCGTCATCAAAGATCTGGAAGGCAAGGAAGTGTACTCCGGTTCCATGATGCCCATGGCGGCTTCTGACGGCCCCCACTACGGCAACAACATCCCCCTGCCCGAAGGCGAATACACCATCACCCTGTACATCAAGAGCCCCGCTGAAAACGGCTACCTGCTGCACGTGGACGCGGAAACCGGCGTTGAAGCCAAGGACGGTTTCTGGACCGAACCCCTGGTTGCCACCTGGACCGGCTGGAAGTTCGTCAAGGAATGGTAATTTCATAAAAGTTACCCAACAAATGCAATGTGCTGGCGTGTCCTCCGCGGGGGAAGACGCGCCAGCATTCCGCGCGTTTAGAAAACTCTGATTTTTCGGAGGTTTTACCGTGTTCAAATACCTTTGGATGGTGACCCAGGATTTGTTCCTGACCGTCACCCTGACCACCTGGATGCACGCCATGCTGTCCCGGCTGTATGGCCGCAAGGGCCGCATGATCCACGGCATCGCCCTGGGGGCGGGCGTGTTGGCCTCTGTCGCGCTGGCGATTGTGAAATATAACACCAACCTCATCATCTCCAGCCATTGGAATCATTATATTTACGCCGTTATCCTGATTGCGGCGGTGCTGTTCCTCCTCCTGACCCTGATTTGCGGGCGGAAGGAAAACAAGCGCCTGAACGTGGGCGGCGCGCTGCTGTGCGCGGCGGGAACTGTTCTGTCCGCCACGCTGATTTTCTATACCCTGCCCGGCGTGCTGCTGTATCCGTTCAGCTTCAACACCATGGGGAACGGGTACCTGTCCTCCTATTATATGGAGCGCCTGGCCGGATGGCTGCTGGCGCTGGTTTTGCTGCTGATTTATTCGCGCCTGCTGTACGCCTGCGCGTTGACCATAAAGCCCTACGGCGTCCTGCCTGTGCTCATGAACGCCGGGCTGCTGAGCTTTTCCGTTTACTGCTTCGGCCGCTTCTTTGTTCCCTGGGTGAACCGGGCCAAATGGCTGGGCTGGCCGGTGAAGTACACCGACGCGGCTTACGGCTGGATCGGCGATTGGATGATGTTCACCGCCAACCATGCCATGCTGTTCCAGTGGATCATCGCGGGCCTGGCCGCGGTGCTGGCGCTGCTGTTCTTCCGGCAGGGCACGAAGATCACCGAGACCTATGATAACTCCGCCCAGCTTCGTAAGCTGAAAGCCCGGAACCGCCGCTACCGCCGCATCGCGGTGGGCACGCTGGTGTGCGTGCTGCTGTGCGTAGGGATCATGACCATCGTGAAAACCCAGGACACCAAGGTGGTGGAATTGTCCGCGCCGGAAACCTATACCGTGGCGGACGGAAAAATCCTCATCCCCCTGGAGAGCGTGAACGACGGCCATCTGCACCGCTTCGAGTACCGCACCGACAAGAACATCGACGTGCGCTGGATCGTGGTGAAGAAGCCCAATTCCGCTTCCTACGGCGTGGGGCTGGACGCCTGCGAGGTGTGCGGCAACGCCGGGTACTTCGAGCGCAGCGGCCAGGTGATCTGCAAGCGCTGCGACGTGGTGATGAACATCAACACCATCGGCTTCAAGGGCGGCTGCAACCCCATCCCCCTGGCCTATGAGGTCAGTAACGGCAATCTGATTTTCGACCTGAACGACATTATCGCGGGAGAGAAAGAGTTCAGGTAAGCATGAAGATAAAGGGAACAGAGTACAGAGTGCAGAGTACAGAGAATATAGATGACAATAATCGAACGGTATAATTGGGCGCTAAAATCTCTGCACTCTGTACTCTGAACTCTGTACACTCGATACCTCACTACTCCGTTCTTTTAATCTATTTCAAAGGAGACAACCATGCTATTTAGAATGATTCGCGGCGTGCTCTTTTACCAGAAGGGCAAGATGCTGCTGATCGCTTTTACCATCGCCCTGGGCGCGTCGCTGGCGACCGGGATGCTGAACGTGATGTGGGACGTGGGCGAGAAGGTGAACAAGGAACTGAAAAACTACGGGGCCAACATCACCGTGAAGCCCAAGGATTCCTCGCTCCTGTCGGACATTTACGACGTGGGCGAGGGCGAACAGCTGAACGCCGCTTACCTGCGGGAGGACGAACTGGGCAAGCTGAAAACCATCTTCTGGGCGTTCAACATTGTGGACTTCACGCCCTTCCTGGATACCCAGGCCGTGCTGCCCGACAACAGCAGCGCGAAGCTGGTGGGCACCTGGTTCAACCACCACCTCGACCTGCCCACGGGCGAAAGCCTGGACGCTGGCGTGGTGGGGATGCGCTCCTGGTGGGACGTGACGGCGGGCCGTTGGCTGGATGAAAAGGACGAAAACGCCGCTTCCGAAATCATGGTCGGCGCTGCCCTGGCCCAGCGCATGGGCTGGCAGGCCGGGGACACGGTGCACCTGATCGCCTCCCACGGCGAGCGGGACGTGACCATCGCGGGCATTTACGACGCGGGCGGCGACGAGGACGAGCAGATGTTCGGCACCCTCGATCTGGTGCAAGCACTGACGAACCGGGAAAACAAGGTGGCTTCCATCGAAGTGTCTGCCCTGACCACCCCGGACAACGAACTGGCCCGCCGCGCTGCGCGGAACCCGGCGGCGCTTTCCAGCCGCGACTATGAAACCTGGTACTGCACTGCGTATGTGAGCGCCATCTGCTACCAGATTCAGGAGGTCATCACCGGCTCCGTCGCCAGCGCCGTGCGGCAGGTGGCGGAGAGCGAGGGCACCATCCTGGACAAGACGCAGCTGCTCATGATCCTGATTACCGCCCTGAGCCTGATCGGTTCAGCGCTGGGCATCTCCAACCTGGTCACCGCTTCCGTGATGGAGCGCGCCCAGGAAATCGGCCTGCTGAAAGCCATCGGCGCGAAGGACCGTTCCATCACCGGCGTGGTGATGACCGAAATCCTGATTACCGCTCTGGTGGGCTTCGTGGCGGGGTACTTCATGGGCTTTGGCTTTGCCCAGCTGATCGGTCATAGCGTGTTCGGCTCCGCGGTGGAAATGGACCCGAAGGTTATTCCCATCGTGGCGGGGCTCATCGCCCTGGTCACCATCGCGGGCAGCCTGCCCGCCATCCGCATGGTGCTGAAGCTGCGGCCAGCGGAAGTGCTGCACGGGGGACACTGAGATCAAAGGCAACAGGCATTAGGCAATAGGCATTAGGAAATTTGAGAAATAATCGTTGACATTTTTCCTTAACCTAAGCGAAATTTTTCTAATGCCTAATGCCTAACTATTTGGAGGCTGTCATGACCAAACGAAGAATGTTCCTGCGCATGATCACCGCGTCGCTGCTGCGCCGCAGGTCGCGGATGCTGATCGCGCTGTTGTCTATCGGCATCGGGGCCACCATCCTGGCGGGCCTGGTGACGATTTATGTGGACGTGCCGCGCCAGATGGGCGCGCAGTTCCGCTCCTATGGCGCGAACATGCTGCTGCTGCCCAAGGAAGGCGGCGCGCTGAACCCGGACACGCTGGAAGAAGCGCTGGCGGTATTGCCGGAAAATGAGCTGGTCGGGGCCGCGCCGTACCGCTATGTGCGGCTGGATATGACCTCACGCCAGCAATCCTTCACCGCCGCGGGCACGGACTTTAGCCAGATTGTAAAGACCAGTCCTTATTTCAGTGTGGAGGGGAACTATCCAGAAAATACCCGCGAGGTACTGGTGGGCAAGGAAATCGCCGATACCATCGGCGTGCGCGTCGGCTCCTCCATGGAGCTGACCTATCAGCCCACCGCCGCGGCCAGCGACCGGACGCCTGAGGAAAGCCGCGTGCCTGGCGCGACGCTCAGCGGCAGCGCGGAGGGCTTCGGCGGCGGCATCGTGTATGTGACCGCGACGCTGGATGATGAAGCCAAAATTGCTTCCCTCGCCGTGGACGCCTCCACCCAGACCGCCGAGTACGGCGGCCGCATCCCCGAAGATGAAGCGTATCTCAGCCAGTTTGCCGGAAAGGCCCTGCCCATCGAATCGGGGGACGTGGACGCGCTGACCGGCGCGACGGTGACTTCCTCCGCTGTGGTGGAGGCCCTGAACAAAGCCACTGCCGCCGCGGCTCCCGTGCAGCCCAAAACGATGAACTTCGCCGTCACCGGCATCCTGACCACCGGCGGCGAGGAAGAAAGCTATGTGTTCCTGTCCTTGCAGGATATGGAAACCATGACCGGCTCCGACCAGCTGGACGTGGCGGAGTTGAGCGTGTCCGCCAGCGCCGACCAGTTGGCGGAGTATGTGGAAGCCATTTCCGCGTCCGGCGAAAATGTGCAGGCCCGGCTGGTGAAGCGCGTCACGCGCTCGGAAGCGGCGGTGCTTTCCAAGCTCCAGGCGCTGGTGTTCCTGGTCACCGCCGTGGTGCTGCTGCTCACCATGATCTGCGTATCCACCACCATGATGGCGGTGGTTTCCGAACGCCGCAGGGAAATCGGCCTGCGCAAAGCGCTTGGCGCGTCGGACGGCTCCATCCGGGCGGAGTTCCTGGGCGAGGGATTGTTCCTGGGGCTGCTGGGCGGCGTGATGGGGGCTCTTCTGGGCTTCGTGTTCGCCCAGGTGGTGAGCGTGAATGTGTTCGGTTCATCCATCACGTTCCAGCCCTTGCTGCTCCCCGCCGCGGTGATCGTGTCCATGGCGGTGGCGGCGGTAAGCTGTCTGGCCCCCATCAAGCGCGCCGTGGCCATTGATCCGGCCATCGTCCTGAAAGGAGAATAACAGTATGAGTTTATTGGAATTGAAGAACGTGTCTAAAATATACGGCGACCTGAAAGCCCTGGACAACGTGAGCATCCATGTGGACAAGGGCGAATGGGTAGCGATCATGGGACCCTCCGGCAGCGGCAAGAGCACGATGATGAACATCATCGGCTGCATGGATAAGCCCACCAGCGGCGAAGTGCTGCTGGACGGGGTGGATATTTCCAAGGAGAGCAGCAAGCGCCTGACCGACATCCGCCGGGACAAGATCGGCCTGATCTTCCAGCAGTTCCACATGGTGAACTACCTTACCGCCGTGGAGAACGTGATGGTGTCGCAGTATTACCATTCCATGCCTGACGAGCAGGAAGCGCTGGAGGCCCTGGGCCGCGTGGGCCTGCGGGAGCGCGCTCGGCATTTGCCCAGCCAATTGTCCGGCGGCGAGCAGCAGCGCGTCTGCGTGGCGCGGGCGCTGATCAACCATCCCGAACTGATCCTGGCCGACGAGCCCACCGGCAACCTGGATGAAGCCAACGAAAACATCGTGCTGGATTTGTTCGCCCAACTGCACAAGGAGGGCACCACCCTGATCGTGGTCACCCACGACCCGGAGGTCGCCGAGGCCGCCCAGCGCACCATCGTGCTGGAGCACGGCAAGGTCGCGCGGGAAGTAATCAATGAGAACTTTGGAAAGTAACTCCTTTTCTCGCTTTATGCAAAAGCTCCGCTTTTCAGTTTCTTGAGAAGCGGAGCTTTTGACAGCTTAAAAGGGCCCGACTTCTGCGGGCCCTTGAAACATTTATCGTCAACCCTTTTTGGGATCGTGACCAACGGAACCGAAAGCGATGTAAGAGGGGGTCCTTCTATTTTCGCTCCGTTCCTGAAAAACACATTCTTGGTGTTCGATCTTTGATCCGGGTACGGCGGCGGGGTTCAGGGTAATGATCCGATGCTTGTTTGCTTTGTTCTGCTTTCTGTTCGCGTTCTGCGTTGCTTGATTATGAGGATGGATAATTCAAGCCTTTTCTTTTTCAGCAGATATTTTGAAGATTGATATTCAATTGTCTTGTCGTGCCCGCCGCCCACAGCGCTTGATCCATGGGACTCTCCTCCTTCTGGAACGATCCTTTTCTCTATCTTCACTCATTGCTCTCGATCATCGGGGAACCTGTTATCTTTCGATAGGTTCTTTTCCTATCTGGCTATATCTTAGCATACTTTCTTTCAAATGTCAACCATTATTTGATAAATTTATCAATCTTATTTTAAAAAACTTACTCAAAATATACTCATTTTAAAAAGCCTGAAATCGGCCGCTCTGTTTCCGCTTTTTCCGAACATTTTTTATTTTACCTCTGGAAATATTCACAGTTTTGTGGTATACTTCTGTTTTGTAAACCCCATTTCTCAGAGAGGACGTACTTTTGCCATGGACAAAATCAAGCGGAACGAGCGGCTGGCGGCCATGACCCAGATCCTGACCTCGTCGCCCAATCGCATTTTTACCCTGTCCCATTTCTGCGAACTGTTTTCCACGGCCAAATCCACCGTCAGCGAGGACGTGGCAATTTTGCAGCAGACGATGAACCAGTTCCAGCTGGGCAAGCTGGAAACCGTGACCGGCGCGGCGGGCGGCGTGCGTTACCGTCCGATCGGCCTCAAGACCGCGAACCGGGAATTTGTGCAGGGAATATGCGAGCGTCTCCGCGAGCCGGGCCGCCACCTGCCCGGCGGGTATCTGTATTTTTCGGATATTCTTTCCGACCCCACGCTGGTGCATGGCATGGGCACGCTGATCGCCAGCCAGTATTATGATTTCCACGTGGACTTTGTGCTCACCATGGAAACCAAAGGCATCCCGGTCGCCATGATGACGGCGAACGCCCTGCGCGTGCCGCTGATCATTGCCCGCCATGCCACGAAGGTGTATGAGGGCAGCGCGGTGAATATCTCTTATGTGTCCGGCTCCGGCAACATCGAGACCATGGCCCTCTCCCGCCGCGCCGTGCGGGAAGGGCAGAAGTGCCTGATCGTGGACGACTTCATGCGCGGCGGCGGCACGGCCCGGGGCATGATCGAACTGATGAAAGAATTCTCCATCACGGTCATGGGCATCTGCTTCGTGCTGGCCCTGGAGAACCCCAAGCATCGCTCCATCGAGGGCGAAAAATCCCTGATGATCCTGCGGGATATCCGGGAAGGACAGCCACTGGATATTCGCCCGGCGGAGTGGATTGAATAAGGGAATAGGCATTAGGCAATAGGCAATAGGCAATAGTCATTTTGCCTGATAACTAAACCGTAACGGTTGAACATTCATACCTATTTGCTAATCCCTAATCCCTACTGCCTATTGCCTAATGCCTATTGCCTATTGCCTACTGCCTACTGCCTATTGCCTAAACCCCTAAAGAACGAAAGGAGCTTCTACCATGGAAAACTGCTTATTCTGCAAAATCATCGCGGGGGACATTCCCTCCACCAAGGTCTATGAGGACGGGTTCTGCTATGCCTTCCGGGACATTAATCCCCAGGCGCCGACCCACATCCTGGTCGTGCCCAAGCAGCACGTGTCCAGCATCGCCGAAATGTATCGCCTGCCCGACGACGCGCTGTGCGCCATTATGCGGGCCATCGGCAAAATCGCCGAGCAGGAGGGCTTGAAAAACGGCTTCCGCGTCATATCCAACTGCGGGCCCGACGCCTGCCAGAGCGTGCCGCACCTGCATTTCCACATCCTGGGCGGGCGGCAGATGGCGGATCAAATGGCCTGATTGGTTGGTTTTCTTCCGGGGAATATGATGAAAATGTAAAAACATTTTCCGGTCGAAAAAAAGCTGTTGACTCTCCCGTCGGAAAGCGGTATAATACATTCACGGTCGCCATCCGCCGGTCAAACGGCGAGCACCGTGCAAGCGGTGTTGTTTCAGGCGAGATGAGCGAAGGGAGGGAAAACAAGTGTCTGAGGTTCATGTAAACAAGAACGAATCGCTGGAAAGCGCGCTCAAGCGTTTTAAGCGGCAGTGCGCCCGCGCTGGCGTCCTGGCGGAAGTTCGTAAGCGCGAACACTATGAAAAGCCCAGCGTAAAGCGCAAGAAGAAGGCGGAAGCCGCTCGGAAGCGGAAGTATTGATCTCCTTCTTCCAGGCAAAAGCCGTCCGGTATTAAGCCGGACGGCTTTTCGCTGCGCAAAAAGGAGGACCGTCCGCGTGGAACGGTCCATTTAAAGAGCCTTGATTTCTTACTCGCCAAAGTATCTTTGAAGGAAACCGCGGCGGACTATACGGGCAGCTCCGCGATCAGGCGGACACGCAGGGGACGCTTTGTCAAAAACTCGGCGTTTGCGTCCATGACCGTGTGGGGATGCGGATCACAGTCCACGCCCACGGACACCGGCTCATCAATCACATACAGATAGCCGGGTTCTTTTCCGTTATGCGTGACCGTTCCATCGTCGTCGTAGCTCAGCATACCGGGCTTGTGGGAGAAAGCCTCGGCCAGCGCCCGCCATTGGGTGATCGTGCTGCCTGCTTTCAATTCGGTGAACAGGACAGGTGAACCGTGATACCATACGCCGTCCGGCTGAAAAGGAATCTTCATGCTCATTCCTCAAAAAAAGCGGGGAAAAACGCTTTCCCCGCCAACAATAGACAATTACTTTCCGAAGTACCGCTCCAGCAATCTCTTACCGTGACAGCTTTACAAGCGGCGGCGACTGTCAAGCGTTTCCGCGTGGTCATTGTAAGTTCCTTCATATCCGCAATGGTCGCAGCGATAGGTAACTTCCGCGTTATAGGAACCGCGATTTGGCCCTAAACGAAAGAAGCTGCCAATTCGGATACCGCGCAGAAAGCTGAGCTTTTCATGCCATCCATCCGCTTTCCTGCATCGCGGGCAGCGATTCGGAATAAACATCGTTTATTTCCCGAAATACCGATCCAGGCCTTGCCGTGCCGGGCCTCGTCGCGGGCCATTTCATGCACGGTGTCGTGGATGGCGTCCAGGTTCAGGGCCTTGGCGCGCTTGGCCAGGTCGGTCTTGCCTGCGGTAGCGCCGTTTTCGGCTTCCACGCGCATTTTCAGGTTCTTTTCGGTGCTGTCGGTGAGCACTTCGCCCAGCAGTTCCGCGAACTTGGCAGCGTGCTCGGCTTCTTCAAAAGCGGCGGTCTTCCAGTATTCGGCGATTTCGGGATAACCTTCGCGGGCGGCGACACGGCCCATGGCCAGGTACATGCCCACTTCGGAGCATTCGCCCTGGAAATTGGAGCGCAGATCGTCGATGATGTCCTGCGGCGCGCCCTGCGCCACGCCGACCACATGCTCGGCGGCCCAGGTCATTTCAGCGTCCTGCTTGGTGAATTTGGACGCGGGAGCTTTGCACACGGGGCACTTTTCCGGGGGCTGTTCCCCTTCAAACACGTAACCGCAAACCTGACATACCCATTTCATAGTACATTCCTCCGTTTCTTCTTTATCTCCTACGCCGTGGCATCCGGCGTTTGGTACAGAATGATTATACACAGACTTTACCGCTTTGAAACCATTTCGGGAAATTTAAGGATGGTACGCCTCCACCTGGCTGATGAATTTGTTCAGAAAGGCTTCCTCACCCCAGGTATTGATTTTGAAAAACAGGGCCTGGCTCCCGCCGGACGTGATGGCCGTAAGCAGAATATCGTCATCCCGCCCGAACAGCGTCACCGTCAGGGTCAGGCGGTTTTTACCCAAATAGCTGTACCGCTCATACACCATGACGACGCATCGCACGTCCCCGCAGGTCATCTCCGTTCCCCCTTCCCGGGAAACGGTTACGCTGCCGTTTAGCACCTCATGCTCCAGGTATACCAGGAGCCTTTGGAAAGAACCGGTGAAATGCCGTTCATACTGTGCCATGCTGTTTCCTCCTTCCGTTGATGATCATATGGTATCGGAAACGGAGGAAGAAAACAAGGGAAAAGCGCTCAATTGTCGCGGGCCGCAGTTGAATTGTCAGCCCAGGAACCCGGCCAGCACCGCTTCGCCCATCTTCTCCTTTTCACAGACGCGGGTATGCAGCACGGGCAGCGATTTCAGGGCCAGCACGGCGGCGGGGGCCTTCACTTTGGTGGCGTTTTCCAGCGCCTGCGCGGCGGCAAAGGCATCGCCTTCCGTCTTTACGCCGATAGCGTCCGCCACGTCGGCGGCGAACTTGTAGGGGCTGGCGGTGGACACGATGAGCAGGGGCGTTTCCCTGTCGCCGGTCTCCTGACGGTACTGATCCGCCACGGCCATGGCCACGCCGGTGTGGGGGTCGGTGAGACATTGCTCGTCATTCCACAGGCGGGCGATGGTCTGCTTCGTGGCGTCGTCGTCCGCGAAACCGCCAAAGAACGCTTCGTTCAACAGGGCTTTTTGCGTATCGTTGATTTCATAGCGGCCTTTTTCTTTCAGCTCGCCCATCCATTGGTTCACCCGGGCGGTGTCTCCCTGGGCCAGCTCCAGCAGGAACCGTTCCAGATTAGAGGAAATCAGAATGTCCATGGAGGGGGAGATGGTCTTATGGAAGGGCCGCACCCGGTCATAGACGCCGGTGCGGATGAAATCGGTCAGCACGTCGTTGCGGTTGCTGGCGCAAATCAGCTTTTTGATGGGCGCGCCCATGCGCTTGGCATACCAGGCGGCCAGGATGTTGCCGAAGTTGCCGGTGGGCACGCACACGTTCAGGCCCGTTTCCCAGTCGATTTTCCCCTGGGCAAGCAGCACGGCGCAGGCAGAAAGATAATACGCCACCTGCGGAGCCAGACGGCCCAGGTTGATGGAGTTGGCGGAGGACAGGGTTTTGCCCAGGCCGTTCATTTTCTGGATGAACGCCGCGTCCCCGAACAGGGTTTTCACGCCGGTCTGGGCGTCGTCAAAGTTGCCCTTCACGGCGCAGACGTGAACGTTCTTTCCCTGGGAGGTGACCATCTGCTTTTCCTGCACTGCGCTGACCCCGCCCTGGGGGTAGAACACGGTGACGGAGGTGCCGGGCACGTCCCGGAAGCCCTCCAGCGCGGCCTTGCCGGTGTCGCCGCTGGTGGCGGTCAGGATGGCGATTTCCCGGGTTTCGCCCTGCTTGCGGGCGGAGGCGGTCATGAGCCGGGGCAGGAATTGCAGGGCCATGTCCTTGAAGGCCAGCGTCGGGCCGTGGAACAATTCCAGCACGAAGCGGTTGCCCTTCAGTTCCTTCACCGGGGCGATGGCGCTGTCGTCAAAGCGGCTGTACGCGGCCCGCGCCATGGGCAGCAGTTCTTCCTCGGTGAAGCCGTCCAGCAGCAGAGCCAGGGTGTGGGCCGCGCGGGCAGGATAATCCATCTTTGCCAGCGCTTCAAAGTCCGCTTTGTTCAGGCGCGGCAGGGAAACCGGAGCGTACAATCCGCCGTCCGGCGCGATGCCGCGCACGATAGCTTCGGGGGCGGAAACCATCTCCGCCCCGCGGGTGCTGATAAAGGGCATAGTGTTTTCCTCGTTCGTTTATAATTTCAGAGTTCCAAGTTCTAAGTTCCAAGTTCTAAGCCAATAGCGTCCATGGCTTCTTTAGAAAACGAATCAGCTTAGAACTTAGAACTTTGAACTTAAAACTTATCAAATAAAATACTTCTTAATAAATTCCGGAGCCACCGCGTCGTCGCAGGAAACGGAGATCACGAACTGCACGTTGTGTTTTTCACTCAGATCCTCCAGGCGGGCAAAGAAGTTTTCCGTGTTTTCCACCGTGGTCTTGACCAGCTTCAGGAAGGCGTCGATGAAGATCGCGCTGATGTCGAAGTTCTGGGCCAGCATCCCGCAGAGGAAGCCGAAGAACATTTCGGGGCTGTCGGTGCCGTAGTCGCCCGCGTTCACAAAGCGCACTTCGTGGCGCAGGTCGTACATGTAGCGGTTGTCGTCGTCGATAAAAATCACGTCGCCCTTGTGTTCCTTGAGCGCGTCGTTGGCCTGGTCGAGGATGCGCTTGGTCTTGCCGGAGCCTTTCTTGCCGTGAATTACCTGTATCATGGGAAAACCCCCCTTTTCTGTAATCATGCTTCTATTATACCTGATTCTCCCCAAGAATGCAAGGCAAAAGTAACGACCGCGCTTGGCACACGCATGAATTTAGGGTAGAAAAAAAGGAAGGATTGGTATATAATAAAATCGAAATGACCGAACCGCCGCAAAGCCGGAATACCGTCCGCGTGACTTCCCTTTGGGCGCGGAACCGGCTTCACGTTTGAAAGGAGAATGACCGATGCAGCGCTTTCAACTTCCCGATCCGCGTTTTTTTCCCATTGGGCGGCACGATCCCGCGGAAACCCAGCAGAACCTTTGGTGGAGCGGCTCCGGCGTGCGGGTGAAAATCGCCTGCAAACGGCTGGACGTGGAGGCCACCTCTACCGCCACCGACCACGCCCAGTGGCTGGGCGTGC
Source organism: uncultured Eubacteriales bacterium (assembly GCA_902788445.1). GTDB lineage: Bacteria > Bacillota > Clostridia > Christensenellales > Aristaeellaceae > RUG563. Next base: position 11,497 of record CADAKE010000002.1, on the reverse strand, counting down.
TGGCGGACGGCGCGCCGATCATGCGTCTGCCGCTGACCCGGGGCACGCACACCTATACCCTGCTGGCCGGGCTGGACGAGCGCTTTCCCCACGAAATCACCATCCTGCGCGACACCCAGCCCAGCTATGACGAAGCGGGCGCGGTGGTGCTGAACGCGGTCATTACCGACGGAACCCCCGAAGCGCCGGAAACCCGGCCCCTGATGCTCGAATTCATCGGCGACAGCCTGACCGTGGGCGAAGGGACGATGGGGCCTTACGGCGAGGGCCAGGAATGGCGGATGCTGTTCGTGTCCCACATACCCGCGTTCCCCACGTTGGTGGCGGAAGAAATGAAGGCCGACAAGCGCGTGGTCGCCCTGGGCGGCTGGGGCGCGGCCCGCAGCTGGGACAACCAGCCCGATAGCCACATCGGCCGCATCTACGGCCAGCTCTGCGGCGTCACGCCTGGGGGAGAGGTGCCCGCGCCGAAGGAGGAACGCCCCGCTGACGCGGTGATCATCAACCTGGGCACCAACGATTCCTCTGCGCTCACCAAGATGGCTGAAAATGAATTGCCCCTGGCCCGCGCCGAACTGCGCACCCGAGCGGTGCAACTGATGGAAGCCGTCCGCGCCCGGTATCCCAAAGCCGTGATTCTGTGGGCCTACGGCCTGTGCGGCCACACGGTGGAGGACATCCTGAAAGACGCGGTGGAGGACGTGCGGGCGGATGGCGACGACAAGGCGTATTATCTCAGCCTCTCCGACGCCAAATCCCTGGGCTCCCGGATGCATCCCAGCCGCGACGCGCACCGTCAGGCGGCGAAGGAAATCATCGGGGAACTGAAAAAGCTGCTGAACTTGGAGTAATAAAAAAGAGTACAGAGTTCAGAGTGCAGAGTACAGATGATTTTGTTTGAAACATTTTGGTTTTCGTTTGGGTTCAGTAGATTAATCTGAACTCTGCACTCTGTACTCTGAACTCTCTTCGATTTCATAATGTGGAGGAGGAACACAGATGAACATGATTGAAAGCACTTACCAGCGCTGGCTGAACGAAGCGGACGCGTCTTTGCAGCCCGAACTGAAAGCCATGGAACAAGTCCAGAAGGAGGACGCCTTTTACCGCTCGCTGGCTTTCGGCACCGGCGGCCTGCGCGGCGTGATTGGCGCGGGCACCAACCGCATGAACATCCACACCGTCGCCAAGGCCAGCCAGGGTCTGGCGGATTATGTGGTGAAGCATTTCCCGGCGGACAAACGGCGCATTGCCGTGAGCTATGACTCCCGCATCCTCAGCGACGAATTTGCCAAGGCCGCTTCCGGCGTGTTCGCCGCCAACGGCATCCAGGCCATGATCTATCCCCAGCTCATGCCCACCCCCTGCCTGTCCTACGCCGTGCGCGTGCTGCATTGCGCGGCGGGCATTATGGTGACGGCCAGCCACAACCCCGCCAAGTACAACGGCTATAAGGTCTACGGCGCGGACGGCTGCCAGATCACCACCGAAGCCGCCGCCGAAATCCTGAAAGAAATCGACAAGCTGGATGTGTTCGCCGACCCCAAGCGCAAGGACTTTGACGCGGGCCTGGCGGACGGCTCCATCGCCTATATTCCCGATCAGGTGTACACGGACTTTGTGGAGGAAGTAAAGAAGCAATCCTTACTCGGCGGCGAAGCGCTGGACAAGAACGTGGCAATCGTGTACTCGCCCCTGAACGGCACGGGCTTGAAGCCTGTCCTGCGCACCCTGCGGGAGAGCGGCTTCACCAACGTGACCGTGGTGAAGGAGCAGGAGCAGCCCGACGGCCATTTCCCCACCTGCCCCTACCCGAACCCCGAAATCCGCGAGGCCATGGAACTGGGCCTGCAATACGCCGCCCGGCTGAACGCCGATTTGCTCCTGGCTACCGACCCGGACTGCGACCGCTGCGGCATCGCCGTCAAGAACAATAAAGGCGAATACGAACTGCTGACCGGCAACGAAACCGGCCTGCTGTTGCTGGACTACGTCTGCTCCCGCCGCCTGGCGCTGGGCAAAATGCCAAAGAATCCCGTGCTGGTGAAAACCATCGTGACCACCGACATGGGCGAAGCCATCGCCGCCCATTACGGCGTGGAGACGCGCAACGTGCTGACTGGCTTCAAATTCATCGGTGAAACCATCGGCCGCCTGGAAGCGGAGGGCCATCCCGAGCGCTACATCTTCGGCTTTGAGGAAAGCTACGGCTATCTCTCCGGCACCTACGTGCGGGACAAGGACGCCGTGGACGCGGCGTTCCTGATCTGCGAAATGTTCGCCTGGTACAAGCAGCAGGGCATCAGCCTGCTGGACAAGCTGAACATGCTGTACGCGCAATACGGTTACTGCCTGAACACTCTGCACAGCTACACCTTTGAGGGCGCGGCGGGCTTTGACAAGATGCAGGGCATCATGCAGTCGTTCCGCGCTGGGCTGACCGAATTTGGCGGTCGGAAGATCGAAAAAGTGCTGGACTACGGCCCCGGCCTGGACGGCCTGCCGCCCTCCGACGTGCTGAAATTCTACCTGGCGGGCGGCGCGTCCGCCGTGGTGCGCCCCTCCGGCACCGAACCCAAGCTGAAAATCTATATCTCCATCTCCGCGCCTGACCGGGCAACCGCCGCCCAGCAGGAAGCCGTCCTGGCCGACGCGCTGGCAGGGTTTATGCGGTAATACACACCGTCGATTTGCCTGCGATAGGAAGGACGCTTTAAGCAACAATACCATCTAACCGTAGGGGCGGATATTATCCGCCCGCTTCCTAAATAACTGGATTGCCTGATATTTCATACATTCGCATATTCCCACAAGACGGGCGGATGATATCCGCCCCTACAAGTGGAACGTTTACTGAGTGAAAGCGTCCATCAATCCCCTCCAAACAATCGTCTTTACGCACCCAAGAAAGGTCGAACGTGCCATGAAGAAAGGTCTTTGTATGCTGACGATTCTATGCCTGCTTACGGGTATGCTGACCGCCTGCGCCGGGGCGGAAACCGCCGTCCAAATTCCCGATCTCACCATCAAACGCCGGGCCATCCCGGACAACGAAGCCATGGCGTTCCTGAAACGAATCGGCGTGGGCTGGAACCTGGGCAACACCTTTGACGCCATCAAGAACAACTGGAACAAAAACGCCGATGAAATGACCGTGGAAACCTCCTGGGTCGGCATCAAAACCAGCGAAGCCATGATCGAAGCCCTGTACAACGCGGGCTTCACCGCTATCCGCGTCCCCGCCTCCTGGCACGACCACGTGTCCGGCCCCGACTATGAAATCAGCGAACAGTGGCTGAACCGCGTGCAGGAGGTCGTGGACTGGGCGTACAATCGCGGCATGTACGTGATCCTGAACATCCACCACGACGAGGATCAGTTCCTGCCCACGCCCGCGCACCGGGAGGAGTCCCTGCATTATATCGAATGCGTCTGGACGCAGCTGGCCGCCCGCTTCCGGGACTATGACGACCATCTGATCCTGGAATCCATGAACGAGCCCCGCATGGTCGGCCACGCCAACGAATGGTGGTTCGACGCAAGCGTCCAGGACTGCCGGGATTCCGCCGCTGTGCTGAACGAACTGAACCAGCGATTTGTGGACACGGTTCGCGCCTCAGGCGGCAACAACGCCACGCGGTATCTCATGGTGCCGGGCTATGACGCCGCGCCTGCCGGGGCGCTGAATGATTACTTCACCTTGCCCAACGACACCGCCGACAACCGCCTCATCGTGTCCGTGCACGCTTACACGCCCTATTCCTTCGCGCTGGAAATGCCCGGCGTTTCCACCTTCGGCACCCAGGCGCAGAAATCGGAAATCGTTTCCTTCATGAACGGGCTGTATGACCGCTACGTCACCAATGGCATTCCCGTGGTGATCGGCGAATTCGGCGCGATGGTGAAGGGCGACAACCTGCAAGACCGCGTGGACTGGACGGCCTTCTACGCCGCCACCGCCAGCGCCCGGAACATGCCCGTGTTCTGGTGGGACAACAACATCTTCTCCGGCAACGGCGAACGCTTCGGCCTGCTCGACCGCAAAACCTGCGCCTTCCCCCATCAGGAAATCGTGGATACGCTCATGAGGTACGCCGGATATGAAAAGCTGGAAGAAGCGGACTGAGAAATCAGGAATCCGCTTGGCCGATCATTGAAAGAACAAGAAGTAGCAATACCATGGAACTGTAGGGGCGGATATTATCCGCCCGTATTGCTGGAAAATACGAACGACTTTTCATTGACTCAATTCGACGATTTACGGGATGCGGGCGGATGATATCTGCCCCTACAATCATTTGGTATTGTTACTTAAAAATGTTCTTTTGTATCTCATAGTGCAAAGTATAAAAACAGGAGGAATCTATGCTTAACCAAAACACTGCCCAGGCCGTGATCGCCGAAGCCCTGAAAACGGGCGGCGACTTTGCCGAAATTTTCCTGGAGGATCGGCAGAACAACAACATCTCCATGCTCTCCGGCAAGGTGGAGAGCGTGAACAGCCGCCGTCTGCACGGCGCGGGCGTGCGCGTGTTCAGTGGGTTCCAGGGCGTTTACGTGTACACCAACGACACGTCCCTGAACGGTCTCCTGGACTGCGCGCGTCGCGCGGCGTCCGCCATCCAGGGCAAGGAATACTATACCGCCAAAGACCTGGCGTGGACGGACGTGCCCAATATCCACTATATCCAGGAAATGCCTGAAGCCGTCCAGGCCGCCCGCAAGGTGGCCAAGATGAAGGAGGCCCAGGCCGTGCTGAAGGACGAGCCCGAAATTTCGCAGGGCAGCATCGGCTACATGGACAGCGTGCAGCGCGTGTGGATCGCCAACAGCGAAGGGCTGTTCACCACCGACACCCGCGTCTACACCCGCATGTACATCGAGGCCATCGCCTCCAATGGCACGGAGAACCAAACCGGCAGCGTGAACCCCGGCGCCATGCAGGGCTTTGAAATCTTCAACACCCGCATCGACCCGGAAGCCTGCGCCAGGGAAGCGGCCCAGCAGGCCCGCACCATGCTCCACGC
>CADAKE010000002.1:0-6433 GCA_902788445.1 uncultured Eubacteriales bacterium | reverse complement strand
CTGGAAGCGACCGCCGTGGCCGTGGGCAACAGCGAAATGTGCGGGAAATTGGGCCAGAAGGTGGCGGCGGATTGCGTGACTGCCATCGACGACGGCACCATCCCCAACGAATGGGGCAGCCTGAACATTGACGACGAGGGCACGCCCACCACGAAGCTGGTGCTGATCGAAAACGGCATCCTGAAAAACTACATGATCGACAAGCTGAACGCCCGCCGCATGAACATGCCCATCACCGGCAGCGGACGGCGGCAGGGCTACATGTTCGCCCCCACCTCCCGGATGCGCAACACCTACATCGCCGCCGGGAACGACGACAACGACGAAATCATCGCCACCATGGGCGACGGCCTGTACGCCAAACGGATGGGCGGCGGCAGCGTGGAGCCCACCACCGGAAAATTCAACTTCGCCGTGGGGGAGGGGTATCTGGTCAAGGACGGCAAGATCGCCCATCCCGTGCGCGGCGCGTCGCTCGCAGATGGCCCAGGGCATGTGCGGCTCCATCAGCGGCAGCATCCCCACCAACGTGGGCCAGCCCATGATCCGCGTGAGCGAGCTCACCGTGGGCGGACGCTGAGAAGGGAGGAACAGAAAATGACTGTGGAACAATTCATTCAGGCGCTTTTGGACGAAGCGAAGCGGCAGGACATCGAGGCCGCCGAAGTGTATCTTTCCTCCGGCGACAGCTTCCGCGCCATGTGCGTGAAGGGCGAAATCGCCAACTATACCGTGCATTCCACCCGGGGCCTGTCCCTGCGCGGATTATACAATGGCAAGATGGGCTACGCCGCCACCGAAGCCTTTGACGAGGAAGCGGTGGGCCAGCTGGTGCGCGCCGTGAAGGAGAGCGCCGAGCTGACCGAGGACGAGGACGTGCAGGAGATTTACCCCGGCGACAAGGAATACCCCAAGATCGACAACTACTGCCCCGCCCTGGACGAGGTGGACGAGCAGAAGAAACTGCAATTGATTCAGGACATTGAAAAGAAAGCCCTGGCGATGGACGAACGCATCACCGCACTGAATTACAACATGATCTCCACCAGCAGCGGCGAAACCCGCATCGTGAATTCCTACGGGCTGAACCTGAACGCCCGGGACAACATGGCCGTGTGCTACGTCAGCGCCACCGCCAAGGAGGGCGAGCGGGTGTCCACCGGCAGCGGGTTCAAGGTGACGCGGAATTTTGAGGAACTTGACGCCGACGCCATCGCCAAAGAAGCCGTGGACGAAGCGCTGTTCATGCTCAAGGCCGCGCCCGTGCCCAGCGGCAATTACCGCGCCATCATCGACGCCAAATGTATGCCCGATCTGCTGGGCGTGTTCGCGGGCGTGTTCTCCGCCGAGAGCGCCCAGAAAGGCCTGAGCCTGCTGGCGGGCAAGGAGGGAGAAACGATCGCCTCCGAGATCGTCACCCTCATGGACGACCCGCTGTTGCCCGGCGGCTTGGCCAGCCAGCCCTTCGACGCCGAGGGCGTGGCGACCCATACGAAAGCCGTCATTGAAAACGGCAAACTGACCACCCTGCTGCATAACCTGAAAACCGCCCGGAAGGCCGGGGTGAAAACCACCGGCAACGCGGCGAAGTCCGGCTATGCCGGGGCCGTGAACGTGAGCCCCAGCAACTTCTATTTGAAGCCCGGCGAAAAGACCCAGGCGGAATTGTTCGCCGATATGGGCGATGGCCTGGTGATTACCGAGGTCAGCGGCCTGCACGCGGGCGCGAACCCCATTAGCGGCGACTTCTCCCTCATCGCCCAGGGCTACACCGTCAAGGACGGCAAAAAGGATAAGCCCGTGGAGCAGATCACCGTGGCGGGCAATTTCTACCAGCTGCTCAAAAACATCCGCGCCGTGGGCAGCGACCTCACCTTCCCCGGCTCTCCCATCGGCAGCCCCTCCGTGGACGTGGGCGAAATCGCTGTGGCGGGGAAATAAGTCAAACAAAGCGGAGCCCCACCGGCTTGACCGGTGGGGCTGCGTTTATACAGTAAAATCCGTCCATTCAACGCGGTTATACTTCATCGCGTCGTCAGCCTTTTTGAAGCCCAGCTTTTCATAGAAGGGCACCGCTTTTTCATGGGCGCTCAGGTAAACGATCACGTCCTTTTCGCCACCCGCAAGCTCGTGGGCGGTTTTGAGCAGGCGCTTTCCGATGCCCTGGCGCTCATAATCCCGCGCGACGCCAAGGTCGGTGACAAACAGCCAATACGCGAAATCCGTCACGCCGAACAGCACGCCCACCACCAGCCCATCTTCATTCCGGGCAATCAGGCTGATGGACACGCTTTTCACCAGCGTCCCTATCCGCTGCTCAAACCGCTCTTTGGGGTACTGCGACCCAAGGTTCGTCCGCTTCAAAAAATCAATGTACTCTTCCGGGGAGATGCGCTCCCGCCGGATTTCCACCCGATGCTCCATTCCTTCCCCTCCCTGTCAGCCGCCGTGCTCCTGCAAATACGCTTCAAACGCCGGGGTTCTGGCCCAATACTGGACGCCCCAGGCTTCAAAGCTCCACTCCTCCATATACCCATTGCACTCGTAATCCACGTAATAAATCAGGCCGTCCTGTACGACAAAGTTGGTCGGGAAGTAGTCGATGTTCAGCCCGGCCGCTTTCGCCTGGGCGGCCATTTCTTTGGCTTGTTTCAGATACGGTTCGATGGGAACGCCGTCCCGCACCAGGTCAAAGATGGTCGGGCCTTCGATGTATTCTTTGACGATCCGTTCCGCTTCCATGTCAATGTCAATCAAAGCCGGGATGCGGATGCCCGCGTTTTTCAGCCGCTGGTAATCGTTCCGCTCGGCTTCGATCTTGTTCCCAAAGGCATAGTAATCGCAGAATTCATGGTGGATTTGCTTCACCACCACCCGCTGCCCATCCCGTTCCGCCAGATAGGAATAGCCGCCTTTCCCATGCCCGAGCAATTTCAGGATGGCGTATTCATTGCCGTTTACTGTCATGCTTTTTATCCCGCGCTTTTCATCAAAATGGCTGTTCTGTCGCTTGCATTCTACATTGATAAATATTATATTCGTCCGCTGTTCTTATGTCAAGGCGGCGGTTTTCTGCTTTTTGAACTTTACTCGTTTTTGTTTTCCAAACGCGAACTTTGTGCTATACTGTTCTGGAGAGCTTCCTTGAATGAGGTGATTATCCTGCTGGACGTAACGCTGTTGGGCACCGCCGCCCTGATGCCCATTCCCGAACGGGCGCTGACCGCCGCCGTGCTGGCCTGCGCGGGTCGGAGCATTTTGTTTGACTGCGGCGAGGGCACCCAGACCGCCGCCCGGAAAGCGGGCGTAAGCCTGATGAGCGCCGACCTGATCGCCCTGACCCACTACCACGGCGACCACACCTTCGGCCTGCCGGGCCTGCTGCAAACCTTGGGCGTCCAGGGGCGCACGGAACCGCTGGCGATTGCCGGGCCCGCTGGCATTCAGCAGGAGCTTTCTCCTATCCTGCAATTGGCGGGCGGGCTGCCGTATCCAGTCACCCTGGTGGATATTCCGCCGCAGGGGCTGGCACTGCATACGCTGCACAAAGCCTGGCCCGTGGAAGCGCGCCTGGCCTGCTATCCCACGGAGCACCGGGTCGTGAGCCAGTGCTATGCTTTCACGCTTAGCCGCCCGCCGGCGTTTTTGCCGGAACGGGCCAGGGCGCTGGGGGTGCCGGTGCAGTGCTGGAAAAATTTGCAGCACGGCCAGCCTGTGGTATTTGAGGGCCGCGCTGTGCAGCCGGAGGAGGTGCTGGGCCCGCCCAGGCGGGGATTGAAGTTTGTTTTCTCCGGGGACACTGTGGCCTGCGACGGCCTGAAAACCGCCGCGCAAAACGCCGACCTGCTGATTTCTGAAGCGACCTACGGCGAAAATGAACAGGATCAAACCGCCAAAGAGCACGGCCACATGACCTTCGCCCACGCCGCGCGGCTCGCTTCGGAGGCGAACGTGAAGCGCCTGTGGCTGGCCCACTATTCCCAGATGATCGAAAACCCCGAGGACTACATCGAAAACGCCCGGCAGTTCTTTCCAGACGCGGTCTGCGGGCAGGACGGAATGAAAATCACGCTGAAATATGATTCGTGATGGCTGGATTGTCGGGCACTTTTAATTACCAAGATAGGAGTTAGGAGAGAGGAGATAGGAGATATATTTTAGATAAACCAAAAAGACAGAAAGTTGGCTTATGTTTCTTGAAGACATGATTAACTCCTATCTCCTATCTTTTATCTACTAACTGACTCAAAGCGCCCATAACTTCCCCTGAAAAAAATAGACACGAAGGAGACATAGCGATGAAACTGATTTCCTGGAATGTGAACGGCCTGCGGGCCGTGATGGGCAAGGGCTTCATGGATGCCTTTACGACCCTGGACGCGGATGTTTTCTGCCTCCAGGAAACCAAACTGCAGGAAGGGCAGATTCAAATGGATCTGCCCGGATACCATCAATACTGGAACTTCGCCGAGAAAAAGGGTTATTCCGGCACCGCCATCTTTACGAAGCAGGAGCCGCTGTCCGTGCGGTACGGCATCGGCGTGGACGCGTTTGACCACGAGGGCCGCGTGATTACGCTGGAATTCGCGGATTTCTTTTTCATCACGGTCTACACCCCCAATTCCCAGGACGGCCTGGCCCGGCTGCCCTACCGGATGGAATGGGAGGACGCTTTCCTGCATTACTTGAAGACGCTGGAGCAGGAAAAGCCCGTCGTTTTCTGCGGCGACTTGAACGTGGCCCACAAGGAAATCGACATCAAGAACCCCAAGACAAACATTCACAACGCGGGCTTTACCCAGGAGGAGCGCGACAAAATGACCGCGCTGCTCTCAAACGGCTTCATCGACACCTTCCGCTTTTTCCATCCCGACGAAACGGGGGCGTACAGCTGGTGGAGCTACCGCTTCCGCGCCCGGGAGCACAATGCGGGATGGCGCATTGACTACTTCATCGTTTCCGAAGCGCTGCGTCCCCGGCTGGACAGCGCCTGCATCCACCCGGAAATCTTCGGTTCCGACCATTGCCCGGTGGAACTCATGTTAAAGGACGCAAGATAACTCCGCACAAAAGGAAACAGATCGCGCAGTTTCGCGTACAGCGCCTGGGCTCTGGGGTCTGTATTTTCCAGGAAATCGTCGCCCGTCATGCCCAGGAGAATGGCCTCCGCGCTGCCCTCCCGGTCGTAGCGAAGGGCATAGCTGCTTTCGGTGCCTGCGTCGCACATCCAGCCCACAGGCTGATCGTCCGTCGCCTGGACGCGGTCGATCAGGCTTTTCAGGACGGGCAGCTCGTCCGTCGATAACTTGCCCATGAAAGTCAGGTTGTCCGACGCTGCCAGGTACGCCATTTGCTTTTCCCAGCCGTAGGGCCATTTCAATTCGGCGTCGGAACCCCTCATGGTCCATGCGCCGCCGTTTTCATCAATGCATCCCACCTGTACCGCGTCGCCCCAGCCCATCTGCCGGTACGCCGTGTACAAAATCATCCGGGGCCGTTCCGCCTGGGCGGGGGAGAGGCATCCGGCCATTATGAGCATAACGGCAAGCAATACGAGTTTTTTCATCCTGTGTCCCTCCTTCATTGTTCTTCCATCCATTGAATTAGACGCGGAGCGTGAGAAAAAGTTCCATGAGCCTGCCGCGGCAGCCTGATTTTTCCGGATGCTTTCACTTCCAAAACAGACAAGGCGATTTTTGGGAGAAAGAACGCATAAAATGTTCTGTAAATTCCTTGCATTTTTGATGCTTTTCGTCTACAATAGAACCAAACCGTTCCCTATATTTTTTACGCGAAGGGAGAAGGATGAATTTGCAATATCTGATTGGCGTAGATTTGGGCACCTCAGGCACGAAAACCGTGCTGTTTGATATCCACGGCAAGGAAATCGCTTCCGCGCTGGAAGAGTATCCCATGTACCAGCCCCAAAACGGCTGGGCGGAGCAGGAGCCGGAGGACTGGTGGCAGGCGGCGCTGCATACCATTCAGGCCGTGATTGCCAAGAGCGGCGTGAACTCCAAGGACATTGCGGGCCTGTCCCTGTCCGGGCAGATGCACGGCCTGGTGCTGACCGATGACAACGGCAACGCCCTGGGCCGCTCCATCATCTGGTGCGATAACCGCACCATCGAAAGCTGTGAGGAATTTACCCGCCTGGTGGGCGGCCGGGAACGCCTCATTCAGATCGCCGCCAACCCGGCGCTGACGGGCTTCACCGCAGGCAAGGTGCTGTGGGTGCGGGAGCATGAGCCGGAGATTTGGGCCAAGGCCCGGCACATCCAATTGCCCAAGGACTATGTGCGTTTGAAGCTGACCGGCGAATACCATATGGACATGAGCGACGCTTCCGGCACCAACCTGCTGGACGTGCCGAACCGCTGCTGGAGCCAGGAAATCTGTGAAAAGACCGGCATTCCCATGTCCATGCTGCCGC
>CADAKE010000001.1:1143-65406 GCA_902788445.1 uncultured Eubacteriales bacterium | reverse complement strand
TTTGCCAACGATCGCTTTCTTCATAATTGCCCTCCTGCCTTACAGCTTGATTTCGATTTCGACGCCGGCCGGCAAATCGAGCTTCATCATGGCGTCCACAGTGCGGGGGTTGGGATTGAGCACGTCGATCAGGCGCTTGTGGGTGCGGCGCTCAAACTGTTCGCGGCTATCCTTGTACTTGTGCGGGGAACGGAGGATCGTGACGATCTCCTTTTCGGTGGGCAGCGGGATGGGGCCGGACACCCGGGCGCCCGTGCGCTTGGCGGTTTCCACAATACGCTCGGCGGACTGGTCGATCAGGTTGTGCTCGTAGGCCTTGAGCTTGATGCGGATCTTCTGGTTGGCCATGGTTTTTCCTCCTTGATTTCGTACTCACGGCTTGAACGGGGGGAGTCTTTCCCTCATTCTGGCGCTTCGCAGGCGGCGCCACCTTTTGAGGGGAAGCCCGTCGCCTTCCGTGCCTTCGCTTGCGCTTGCACGGCTCGAGTCCGTTCGTCGGGGTCGCGCCCCGGCTGGTCTGCATTAATTACCTGCTCTGGCCTGAGCAGCAACTTAATGCTTCATCCCTTAACAGACAGCTTTTCAATTATAAGGCAAGCGCAAAAAAAAAGCAAGCGTTTTTCACCCTGATTTGAAAATTTTTTTGTTCTTTTTTTCATCTCCATGCCCCTGAAACGCCCGTCTCACGCGCTTTTTCCAAATGAAGTGTATCAACCTTTCCGGGTGTATCCTAATTCACGAAATGGTGCCGTTAAGGATCGTTTAAGATGTGTTGCAGTGTGGTCTTGTACAATAGTCCTTGTATTTTCTTTAAAACCAGGAAAACTGTTGATGAACTGTTATTGCTGAGTGTTCAGTTTATTCTTTTCCTTCATTAATGAAAGCTGCCCACCCGACATAACACTTCGCTTCTGGTATCACCAGGATTCCTGATCTTGGGTCTCGCCCATGAACGAACAGACACTTCTTTATTTGCCCATCATGATCGGAGGTATTATCGCACAGACTGGCATAGTTTTCTATAAACTGTCTGTCAACCGTCATATCCGTTATGAACTTCTCATAATCAATCCCCTGCAATATAATTTCCTGAACGATTTCATACGGTATTTCCCAATCAACCGCATGGAGGACAATCAGTTCGTCTGCCCGGCGCGGCTGACGAACAAAATACGCTGTACCAGTTTTTTGAACGCTCATCCAAACTGCCCCCTTCTTTTGTTTCTCACGATTCCTGATAAAGTATCTCCCAATCAAATAGACGATTTGCTTACAATGGCGTACATAAATTATATATTGTTATTTTATATGCGTTAATATCGTGTTTTAAATTATTTTCACTTTCCCGTTCTTTGGCTACACTTTTTGCGAAGGGCGGTGATCGTTTTGAATTTTGACTTTGACAACACAGAGCGCATGGAAAATTTATCGTATGCCATCGGATATTACCGCAGGAAGAAGGGTTACAGCCAGGAAAAGATGGCTGAATTGCTGGGCATCAGCCGTCAGCATCTGGCCTCTGTGGAAGCTCCCGGCATGAATCGGGGCGTCTCCCTGGATCTGCTCTTCAATATTGCCACTGTATTGGAAATAGAGCCCTATCTCCTCTTCAAATTCAGGCTTGAAAAATAATAGCGGGCAGAAACATAAACGTTACAATAAGAAAAAGTGCTGCGAAGGGGAATGAAGGGGAATGATGATGGAGCTGGACTACAAAGCCATTGGTAAGCGAATCAAAATCGCCAGGATCAATGCGGATATGACCCAGGAAGCCCTCGCCGGAAAGGTCGATCTTTCTCCTTCCCATATGAGCAACATTGAAACCGGAACCACCAAGGTGAGCCTGACAACCATCGTCAACATCGCCAACGCCTTGTCTGTCACGGTGGATGATCTTCTTTGTGATCATCTGGTGCGGGCCAGGGCGCAGATCGAAAAAGACATTCAGGCAGTTCTGGATGGATGTGATGATTACGAAATCCGGGTCGTCAGGAATACAGCGCAGGCAGTGATTGACGCCTTGCGAAAGAATAAAGAATTGAAAGCAGAGGAAAATGGTAAAAACAACGGAAGGGGTCAGCGCAGCCCCTTCCGTTGTTTTATGTTGTAAATCATTCGTAATAAGCCAATGTCATTTCGCCTTGTCCATATATTTGATGAACAATATCCATACATTGCCCAGTGTAGGCGTCAACCACAACAAAATATCCAAAATCCAGGGTATCTATACTCACATTGGATAAAGGGATAAAGAATATTTTCCAAATCAGTGTTCCATCTGAGGCAAATTGCTCTGAAAATAAAAATGAAGAACAAGTTTTAAACTGCCGCCGCACAAACGCGCGGTCATATCCCGCATAAGATTGAAGGGCATCCGAGGCAATCCGTTTTGCTTCATCTTCTGAAATGCAGTTTTCATTCGGAAGACGATAATCATAGGCCATCAATTGCTTTCCATATGCTGATAATGGATAATACAATTCCGCGGAAGGATCAGGATTGTTCTGATTGACATCGGCGATTTCCTGTTTCAGTTCGTATTTCTGCTGGATAGACCATTCGACAAGCTCCCGTGCTCCATATTCAGAATACAAACGGCGATAGACGGTATCTACAGGATGATACGCCTTGGGATACGTTATTTTCATAAAATCACCAGTGTGTGAATTGATGTATACCATATAGGAATTTGTGGGATAAACAAACGAGTCAGGTCCAAAAAACAGCGCGATAAATGCGGGCGTTTCATTGTCCAGCCATTCGCTCCAGATATCATCCATAACGAACTCATTGATTTCATCTATACCCAATCCGCTGTATTCAGCAAAATAGAGCGGGGCTAATTCCCTTGCTTTCTCTTCCCCAATCCAATTTTCTGCTTGACAGCCCACAGTTTTTACGATGAGCAGCAACAGAACAAGACATTCAATAATTTTCTTCATGACGTCCCCTCCTTGTAAAGAAAATTCACTTTGCGTGATAACATGTCGTCAGGTCTTTTGTAATATTCCTTCATGATCTCCCAATGAATATCTGATTTCTTCAAGATAAACAGGCCGCGGTCATGCATCAGCGCTCCTCTTCGCCGTCGGTTTCCTTCCGTCTGTAATAGAGATAGGCGTTATATTTCGCCTGAGCGTCCTGACTTTCCTTCTTTTCCCGCCAGGCTTCGGCCTCGGCGCTGATAGCCAGCATTTCATCCGCCAGCATTTCCATGTTCCGGGCGTACCCATGACGCACGTAAGAAGTCATTCGGTCGATGGCTTTGGGGCTGCGCAGCTGCTTCGCCATAACATCTGCCAACGCCGCGGGATAGCCTGCCGCGGACAGGGCTGCCGCCAGCCGATCCCGGGCCTGAGCCCATCGCATTTGATACTCGGTCATGCCTCTTCCATCTCCCCATCGTACCGGTCGAACCCGCCGATGCTGGCGACATGGCGGTAGCCCCGGGCCTGGAGCAAGGCCTCGGCCTGATAGCTGCGCATACCGCCATAGCAATAGAGAAAGATCGGGGTATCCTTTTGGGCGATGGCGGCAATCTCCTCCCGGACGGTTTCGGGCAGCATGTTGACCGCGCCCGGAATGTGTCCCTCCGCGTAGTCCTCCGCGTCCCGAAGATCGACGAGCACAGCGCCCGGTGTGTGTTTGTAAAGCAGAATCCCTTGGTTGATATCTTCCATAAGGCCGTCACTCCCTATCACTCTCTGATCTTTTCTTTCTTCCCGCACAGCGGCCACGATGAACGGCAGGCCGGCGATGAGCCCCATCGGCGTGGGGCCGAGCAGTCTCGCCGAGTCGGTATCCGGCAGGCAAACCGCCAGGGGAAGCGTCGCCGCCGCGCCAATCTGCACGGCATACGCCAGGGCGAAAGTCCATATGAGGTACTTTCCCACCTGCGCTTTTTTGTATTCCACATTACGCATTCTCATTTCTCTCCGATCCGGCAGGGACCTCCGCGCAGAAGCCGTGATGCCCATGGATCAGAAAAGCCTTCCTCAAGGCGGAGGAGGCTTCTTCACATTATTTTTCCCGGTTCAGGCGGAAGGCCACAGAGCGCTTTAAGTATTCCAAATAATCCATATCGCGGCACATGGCTTTGCCCGGCGTGTCGGACAGCTTCGCCACTGCGCGGCCGTTGACGGTTTGCAGCTTGATGACGATGTTCAGCGGTTCCTCCGACGTGTCGTTGGAGCAGAAGGTGCCGATGCCGAAGGACACCTTCGCACGGTCTTTGAAATAGTCATAGAGCGCCTGGGCGCGGTCAAAGTCCAGGCTGTCGCTGAACAGGAGCAGCTTGGTTTTGGGGTCGGCCCCGTATTTCTGGTAATGCGCGATGATCTTTTCGCCCCAGGCGTAGGGGTCGCCGCTGTCGTGGCGCACGCCGTTGAAGTTGTTCACCATGGCGCGGTTGAAGTCCAGGAGGAACAGGTCGGTGGTGATGGTGTCAGTCAGGGCGGTGCCGTTGTCGCCCTTGTATTCGTCGTACCAGTCTGCCATGGCGTAATGGTTGGTGTAGGCCAGGGGGATGGAGTCGATGCCCTGGTACATCTGCACAAACTCATGGGCGTAGGTGCCGATGGGCGTCAGGCCGTACTTTTTCGCCAGGTACACATTGGAGGTGCCGGTGCAGTTCTTCGTTTCCGTGGCCAGGCGGCGCACCGCCTCGTCCTCCCATTCGCGGGAAAGGCGGCGGCGGCAGCCGAACTCCGCGAAGGAAAACGTGTATTTGCCGCTGTTGAAATCCTGAATCTTCCGATCCAGCCGCTCCCGCGCGGAAACGAGCAGGGTATCGTAATCGTACCGCATCCGGAAATACACTTCGTTCACGATTTCCAGCAGGTAGATTTCAAACTGCATGGCGGAAAAGAGCGGGCCCTTCACCACAATGCTCAGTTCCCCTTCCGGGGAAAGCGACGTTTCCACATAGTCCCGGATGGGCCGCCACAGGCGCAGGAACTCCACATAGTCCCGCTTGATGAAGCGGATGGAATCCAGGTATTCCAATTCGTCCTTCCGGAAGGTGAGGGTACACAGATGGTCGATCTGCGCGTTGATTTCCTCGAACATTTCTTTTGTAAACACAGTGCCCTCGTTGCGGCAGCGGAAATAATACTCGCCGCACAGGTCGGTGTGCTTATGGAAAATCACCTGATCCATGTTGAATTTGTACAGGTCGGTGTCCAGCAGCGAAACAACGATGGGGTCCAATTTCATGGTCTCTCCCTCCAGAAAAAATCATTTGAGCAGCGGCAATATTTCCCGCGGCACCAGCCCGCTTAATTCTTCTTCGATCTCCCGCAGCTTGGCCACGCGCTGGCGCACGGCGGTGGAGGAAACATGGCGGGTGGTCCGCGGGGTGTCGAGGATTTGGATAAACGGCGCCAGGGAAGATAAATATGGGTCGTCCCGCAAAAGCTCCCGGCAGGCGTCGTCCCCCCGGGCCAGGCACACGATGCCAAACTCCCGAGCGATCCCGTTCACGTGCTGCCACCCGTGTTCCAGTTCCGGCAGCTTGTCCGAGCCCAAAAGCAGCGCCGCCTGAATCCCTTCTTCCCGCAGATGCACAAGCGTTTCATAGGTGCGGGGCTGTTTTTCCTGGCGCAGTTCCCAGTCCGTCACCCGCATCCAGGGGCGGCTTTCCGCCGCCGCTTGCAGCATGGAAAAACGCTTTGCGTTGTCATAGGCAAAATCCTTGCCCTGATCGTCCCGGATGTAAGCGCTTTGGGAAGGGACGAACACCACGCGCTCCCGTCCCGTCTGCCGCAAGGCGAACTCGGCGAGGCTCAGGTGCGCCACGGTCGGCGGGTTGAACGCGCCGAAAAAGGCCAGCGCCCGTTCCATGTCATGCTTCCTCCCCGGCGAAAGGATTCAGCACCGCGGGCATCCGGCGCTTGTGCATATTGGCCCGCTCCTTGGCGCGGATTTTTGCGTCTGTTTCTTCGTTTCCGCAGGTGCCCAGGCGGATATATTTGTGAATGTCCTGATAGGAAACGCCCAGGTTTTCCTCGTCGCTCCTGCCGGTCAGGCCGTCCGAGGGCGTCTTTTCCACCAGGTCGCGGGGCAATTCCGGCATGGTCAGGCCCACCTGCACCACCTCCACGCTGGTCAGCATTCCGAGCATGGAAAAGTCACAGGAGGTGTCGCCGTCCTTGGTGCAGTAGCCCACGGTGATTTCGCTCAGGTTGCCGGTGCCCGCCAGCCGCGCGCCGAGCGCCTGGGCGATGTAGCGCAGCGTGGTCATGCGCAGGCGCGGCCCCACGTTCACGTCGCTGGCCCGGCTGACGGGAATGGAAAATTCCCCTGCCGAGGCCCCTTCGCCCTGCTGGTCGGTGACGGCCTTCAGCGCTTCATGCATCGCGCCGATGTTGACGATGCGGCGCTGAATGCCCAGCGCTTCGCACACCCGCTGGCTGTCGGACAAATCCTTCTGCACCCCGTCGGGCAGCATCACGCCGTACACGTTTTCCCTGCCCAGGGCCCTGGCGCAGATGGCCGCGGTAACAGTGGAATCCTTGCCGCCGGAAATGCCCAGCACCACGCGGGTGAAGCCCTGCTCCTTCGCCACCCGCCGCAGCGCGTCCACCAGGCCATCCCGGATTTTTTCCGCGTCAAACTGATATGCTTTCATTCGATTATCCCCCTCTATTTAAATCAGGTCGATCTGGCAGCTTGCCATGGTTTCCAGCGCCGCCCGGTGCTTTTCCGGCGTCACGCCCGCGCACAAGTCCGCTTTCACGCGAACATCCGCCTCCGGGAAATGGGCCTTCAAGAGCAGCGTGTTGGAGACCACGCAAATGTCGGTGCAAAGCCCGAGCAATTCGATGGTCAAACGATCATCTGAATCAGTCTCTTCTTTGATGATCTCCGGCAGGCGCACGCTGCCGAAGGTGGGCTTCTCCAGCAGACGGCTGTCCTCCAGTGCGCCCCGGATTTCCGGGTTCAGCGCCCAGCCCGCCGTGCCCCGGATGCAATGGCGCACGGGCAGCTTTTTGCCCTCGGCGGTGTCCAAATAATTTTCTTCATGGGTGTCCAGGGTAGCGATCACGGTGTATCCAGCCGCCTTGCGCGCCCGGATGTACGCCGCCACGCCGGGCACGATGGCCTGGGCTTCCGGGGTGCCCAGGGAACCGTCGATAAAATCCTTCTGCATGTCCACCACGATCAGATATTTCTTTTCCCCCATAGGAAGCCCTCCCATCATTTTCCATCCAATTTCATATTCAGCAGGTTTGCAAATTCTGTGCATTCCAGTCATATTTTACCACAGATTCATAGGAGCGACAATAAAACTTTTCGACAGGAAATATGGATGCTTTACGCACAAGGCTATCATTTATTGCTTTTTTATGAAGAAATCATTACGTAATCAAGACGCAAAACCACATCGTGGTTTTACAGCGTGCTGATTTCGTAAGCGATTGCCCTGTTTTACGCAAATGGAGTATTGCCTGCAACTGAAGAAAATGGTATAATATTCCGAGAAATAAGTCAATCAACAGAAGGTGAGAGAAAATGAAGGTATTGCTGATCAACGGAAGCCCGAAAGCCAAGGGCTGCACGCACACCGCTTTGGCCCTGGCCGCGGAAGTGCTGAACGCGGAAGGCATTGAAACCGAAGAAATCCATGTGGGGAACAAGGCCGTGCGGGGCTGCATCGGCTGCGGCCGGTGCCGTGACCTGGGGCAGTGCGTTTTCAACGACGTTGTGAACGATACCGCGCCGAAGCTGGAGGAAGCGGACGGCATCATCGTGGGCACGCCGGTCTATTACGGCAATCCAAACGGCACGGTGCTTTCCTTCATGCAGCGCCTGTTTTACAGCACGCACTGCGACCTGCATATGAAGGTTGGCGCGTCCGTGGTCTCCTGCCGTCGCGGCGGCAACAGCGCCACCTTTGAGGCCATGAACCAGTTCTTCGGCATTTCCGGTATGCCCACCGTGCCCAGCACCTACTGGAACGACGTGCACGGCTACCGGGCGGAAGACGTGATGGCCGACGTGGAAGGCGTGGAAACCATCCGCAACATGGCGACGAACATGGTGTTCCTGCTCAAATCTATCCAGGCGGGGAAGGAGCAGTTCGGCAAGCCGGACGTGCGCCATACGCAGTTCATGAACTTTATCCGCTGAGAAATCCTCTATTTGTACTGATAACGGCAGATGGGCCGCTGCTGGCCCTGATAGCTGCCGACGCCCTCGAACTTCAGTTCAAAGCCGCATTTTTCCATGACCTTGCGGGACGCGGTATTCTCCGCGACGCAGATCCCGATGATCGTATCCAGGCCGAGTTTTTCCACGATAACCGGCAGGAAAGCGGCGACGGCTTCGGTGGCGTAGCCCCTCCTGGTGTAGCGGCTGGCGATGTGATAGCCGATCTCCCATGCGCCGCCCGCCATCGGGACGGCCTGCACGTAGCCGATAACCGTTCCTTCCTTGAGCAGCACGGGATACACCAGCGGGCCTTCGTTGGCTGCATACCGCTCCATCAAAAAGGCGATAGTGTCCGCGGCTTCCTCCACGGTTTCAAACACTTCGTCGGGAACGAATCGCCGGGTGTCCTCATCCAGCGAGTTTTCGTGCACGGCCCGGGCCATGTCCGGCGTGAATTCGGTGATCACCAGTCTGTCCGTTTCAAGGAGAAACGTAAAAATCCCCTCCCTCGATATCTGATCCTTTTTCACTGGTCAACTGTTGACCGAAAAAGACGGCCAGCAGTTTAGAAAAAAGCATATGACTCAAAAAAACGGAGCCGCATTCACAGCAGTTCCGTTTTCATTTATCCGGATACGAAAGCTCCTACCTCACCACGAACAGATATCCCAGCAGGCTGATCACGCCCAGCGCCAGCAGGGCAACGGGCAAAATGGTAATCAGCGCGGAGAGGATCAGGGCGAGCGTGTCGTTTTTTTCCAGGAGATCGGAAAGGTTTTCCTGATCAAAAGCCCGTTCCTTTCCTTCCATCGCTTCCTTCTGAAGCTGCCGGGCCTTATTGAACCGTCCTTCAAACAGCATGGCTTATTCCTCATTGCAGCCGAGCATATGATGGCAGGCCACAAAGTGGTTCGGCGCGGCCTCCACCCATTCGGGCTCCACATGCTCGCAGACCTCGGTGCAATACTTGCAGCGGGTGTGGAATTTGCAGCCCTTGGGCGGATTGACGGGGGAGGGGATATCCCCTTCCAGCACATGCAGTTCCCGGCTGTTTTCCACATCGGTGGTGGGAATGGCGTTCATGAGCGCTTCGGTGTAGGGGTGCAGCGGATGGCTGAAAATTTCCTGGGAATCAGCCAGTTCTACGATATTGCCCAGGTACATCACCCCGATCCTGTCGGAAATATACTTGACCACAGACAGGTCATGGGTGATGAACAGATACGTCAGATTGCGCTGCTCCTTCAAATCCTGGAGCAGGTTGATGATCTGGCTTTGGATGGACACGTCCAGGGCGCTGACGGCCTCGTCGCACACCACGAATTTGGGCTGCACGGCAAGGGAACGGGCAATGCCGATACGCTGCCGCTGGCCGCCGGAAAACTGGTGGGGATAGCGGTGGATGAAGTAAGCCTGCAGGCCCGCGTCTTCCATCACCTTGATGATATATTCCTGAAGCCGCGCGTCGTTTTTCTTGAACATCTTATGGGCCATCATGCCCTCGGAAATGATCTGGCCCACGGTCATGCGGGGATTCAGGGAGGAATAAGGATCTTGGAAAATCATTTGCAGATCGCTGCGCAGGAGGCGGATTTCATTATAGGTAAGGCGGGCCAGGTCGATGCCGTCATCCCGGTAAGCCTCCAGCCGTTCAAATTCTGGATTGCCCGCGTAGGCGCTCCGCATTTGATCAATTTGCCCGCGGATCGTTTTGAGCTGGCCCTTCACCTCATCAATTTCCCGCTGGATTTCGTTCACCTTTTCCTGCGCCGCGTCCTGCTTGCGCTGCGCTGCGTCGGTCTTTTTCCCGGCTTTCCGGGCGGTTTGAACGGCGAACTTCGCGTCCTCCAAATCCAGCGCCGCGTCGTCCAGCTTCTGCTCCAGACGGCATTGCTTCGAGGAATGCTCGTACATGCGCGTGAAGATTTCAATCACGGGTTTGGTGTCTTCGGCCAGCAGGAAGCCGCCCAAGATATTCGTCATATCCAGGAACGCGTCGTTGGCCTGCTTGCGCGCCGTTTGCAGCTCATTCTGCTTGGCGAATTTTTCTTTGCCCGCGGGCAAAGCGTTGTATTCTTTTTCAATCTGGTCGCGCTTCTGTTCCAGTTCCTTTAAACGGGCTTTGAGCTTATCCAGGTTGCTGATGGTTTCGCCCATATAACGCGGGGCAATATCGTCCAGCGTTTTGCCATAATACATGGTGCGGCCGTCCGTCTGGCGGTAGAGCTGCAGAATGGTGCGGCCCAGGGTGCTTTTGCCGCAGCCGGACTCACCCACAAGGCCCAGCGTTTCACCCTCGTAAATATCCAGGGTAACCCCGTCGTTTGCTTTCACGAACAGGCCTTTGGTTTTGAGCGGAAAATATTGTTTTAAATTGCTGATTTTCAGCAGGGGCTTGCGTTCACTTTTGGGCGAGGCTTGCATGACGCTCCTCCTTTCTGGGATAGAAACAGCGCACTTGCTGGCCGGGAACCACTTCGGTCAGGCTGGGTTCTTCCTCCATGCACTTTTGCGTGCAGTATTTGCAGCGGGGCGCGAATTTGCAGCCCTTGGGCAAATCCAGGGGATGGGGCACCGCGCCGGGAATCGCGTCCAGCCGCTCGTTGGCAGGCGTGTCCAGCCGGGGGATGGAGGTCATCAGCCCTTCGGTGTAGGGGTGGGAGAATTCGCTCTTGGTAAAGATGGTGCGGGCGGGAGCCATTTCCACCACCTGGCCGCAGTACATCACCGCCACGTCGTCCGCCATCTGGGCGATTACGCCCAGGTCGTGGGTGATGAAGAGGATGGAGGTGCCATGCTCCTTTTTCAGCTCGTTCATCAGCTTGAGAATCTGCGCCTGAATGGTCACATCCAGGGCCGTGGTGGGCTCGTCGGCGATGAGCAGCTTCGGCCGACAGGCCAGCGCCATGGCAATCATCACGCGCTGGCGCATACCGCCGGACAGCTGATGGGGATATTGCTTTGCCACGGTTTCCGGGTTGGGGATTTTCACGTCCTTGAGCATTTCGATCACCTTGGCCTTGGCTTCCTTCTTGTTCATGCCCTGGTGAATCATAAAAGGCTCGGACACCTGCTTTTCCACGGTAAACACGGGGTTCAGGCTGGTCATCGGCTCCTGGAAAATCACGGAGATTTCATTGCCGCGAATCTTATACATATCGGTGCGGGTCAGCTTGGTCAGTTCGCGTCCGTTAAACTGGATGCTGCCGGAGTCGATATACCCGTTTCCGTCCAAAAGCTGCAAAATGCTCATGGCGGACACGCTTTTGCCGGAGCCTGATTCGCCCACGACGCCCAGCGTCCTGCCCGCGTCCACGGAATAGGATACGCCGTTCACAGCCTTCACGATCCCGCGCTTGGTGGTGAAAAACGTATGCAGATCATTCAATTCAAGCAATGCCATATTTCATCCACCCCCTCAGCGTTCGGCGCTCTTGGGGTCTACGGCGTCCCGCAGCCCGTCGCCGATCATGTTGATGCAAATGGTACAAACGCCGAAAATGGCCGCCGGGAACACCCACTGCCACCAATACTGCTGAATCACGATGGAGTTGTTCGCGCCCGTCAGCAGGTTGCCCCAGGTGGGGGTGGGCAGCGGGATGCCGAAGCCCAGGTAAGACAGGCTGGATTCCGTCAGCATACAGGTGGCGAAGTCCAGCGTCATGCTGACCAGCAGCAGGGAGATCACGTTGGGCAGGATATGGCGGAACACGATCACGCCCTCCTTGATGCCCATGGCCTTGGCGGCGGTGACGTATTCCATTTCGCGCTGGGCCAGGATCTGGGCGCGCACGAGGCGGCAGGTGCCCGTCCAGCTCAGCACGCCCAGCACCACCATGATTAAGTACATCTTCTGCGTGGGGTCGAGGCGGGAGCCAATGACGGCGGAGAGGATCATGGCGAAGGGAATGAAGGGCAGGCCGCCTACGACCTCGGCGATACGCATGATCAGCAAATCCGCCTTGCCGCCGAAGTAACCGGCGACGCCGCCCAGCACCACCCCAATGATGGTAGCGATGATGACGGAGATGGCGCCGACCGTCATGGTGACGCGGCCGCCGTTGACGATGCGGGTGAGCAAATCGCGGCCCAGGCCGTCGGTGCCCAGAACGAAGCCTTTCAGGCCCCAGGTCTGCACGGTGCCGTCGGCCATGACGGCGTAGTTCTGGAAGTTGCCGGTATAGATCGCGCGGATATTCGCGTTGTGCGCCACATTGGCGGGCACGTCGCACTGGTGGTATTTATTGCTGCCCCAGCACACCACGTCGCCGTTTTCCAGCAGGGCGGTATAATGGAACCGGCCGCCATACAGCTTTTTCACAGGAGCGGCAAATTCAGGCAGGGTCTTTTCTCCATTCTTGGCATTTCCCCACACGAACACTTCGCCCTCGCTGGTTACGGCGGCCATGGTGCTGCTGGTGGAAGCAATGTCCGCCACCGTTTTTCCCTGCAAGCCCTCGGGGATGGCGGCAAACGCGCTGCCTTTGTCCTTATAGCCGGTGTAGGCCACGGTGCCGTCCTTGAGCAGGCAGAAATATTCGTTGCTCGTCAGGGCCACTTTGGCGATGTTGCCCTGATACTGGCTGCGCATTTTGATGTCCGCCACGTTGGGGTTGCCCCAGAGGTACAGCGTGCCGTCGCTGCTCAGGGCGGCGGAAAACTGATTGCTTGCTTCCAGCTGGATGATGTCCCAGGTTTCGTCCGGGCTCTTCATCTTCTTTTTCATGTCGCTGGAGAAATTGCCCTGCTGCAGGCGGGTGTTGCCCCACACGTACAGCTGCTTGTCAGCGTCCATGGCCACGGCGTGGTCTTCGCCCGCGGCGAACATCACGATATCCGCTTTCTGCACTTCCTCGGGAATATCCGCCATATTGATTTTTTCAGTGATGCGGGTATATCCCCAGGTATGCAGCTTCCCGTCGGTATCCAGGCCCACGCCGTAGGTGCGCCCGGCGGCAATGTCGGCGATCTTGCCGTTGAGTTCCTTGGGCACGCTCATCATGCTCTGGGAGGGCGGCAGGTTGATGAGGGTGGAATCCTGCTCGGACAAATCCAGCACCCAGAAATACGGGCCGATGAGCACGAACAGGAAAACCAGGATGAAGCCGCACAGGCCGATGCGCACCGTTACCTTTCCGAAAAAGTTTTTCGCCATGGTGCGGAAGGGGGTCTGCACCTGTTCTTCCTGCATAATATCCCGCACTTCCTGATCGGAACCCAGGACGCCGCGCTTTAACCAGCGGGTCAGAAAAAAGCCTTTTTTCTTTGCCATCTTTCCTTCCCTCCTTACTTATCCACGCGCACGCGCGGGTCGACCAGACCGTAGCTGATGTCGATGAGCAGCGAGCCCACCAGGGAAACCACGGAATAGAACATCTGAATGGCCAGCACCAGTTCAAAGTCCAGATTGTTCAGGCCCTGCCAGTACAGCTTGCCCATGCCGTTCAGGGAGAACGTGTTCTCGATGATGACGGAGCCGCCGAAGATGCCCAGGAACCATCCCAGGATGGACGTGATGACCGGCAACAGGGCGTTTCGCCAGGCGTGGGAATAAATGACCACCTTTTCCTTGAGGCCCTTCGCCCGGGCAGTGCGGATATAATCCATGCTCAGGGCGTCAATCATGGAGGAGCGCACATAGCGCGTCATGCCTCCCAGGGAGCTGAAGGTCATCACGATCACGGGCAGAGCGATGTGGTACAGCATGTCCACGAATTCCTGCCAGCCGTTCTGATATTCCATGCCCGGCGTTTTCATGCCCATGATAGGGAACACGCGCCACAGCACGCAGAACAGGAACATGAAAATCAGGGCGATAATGTATACAGGAATACTGTACCCCAGCATAGTGACCACCTGGGTCACGCTGTCGAAGCGCTTGCCCTTATGCACGGCGCAGTAAATGCCCAGCGGAATGGTGATGCCCAGGGAAGCGATGGTAGAAAAGATGTTGATAAAAATCGTATTCGCCATCGGCGTTTTGATCACTTCCACCACGTTGCGCTTGTACAGGTTGGAGTAGCCGAAATTGCCTTCCACCATACCGCTGACCTCGCCGTTCGGTTTGGCCCATAAACCCATCCACCGCAGATAGCGTACCGGCAGCGGGTCGTCCAAGCCCATCTGCTTACGCAGCTGCTGATACAGCACCTGATACTCGTCCGCCTTCAGCGCCTTACGCTGCGGCTCCAATTCCTGCCGGGCCGGATCGGTCGGAATCAAATTATACAGAGAATACATCAGAAAGGATAAGATCAGAAAGACCACCACAATGTATCCGCAG
Organism: uncultured Eubacteriales bacterium; assembly: GCA_902788445.1. GTDB lineage: Bacteria > Bacillota > Clostridia > Christensenellales > Aristaeellaceae > RUG563. Next base: position 50,972 of record CADAKE010000001.1, on the reverse strand, counting down.
CGCTTGAGAATATACTTGCCCATTCGTCAGCCCCCTTCATTTTCCTGCTTTCTTTTGTGCCATCTGACCATGAGAATACTCAGACCGCGAAGCCCCTTCCGGGCAATGGCATCAAGCCGTTTCACCCGTCAAACGGACTGATGCCATTGCCCCAGATGTTTTTCAGAAATAGAAGGGGGCGGGCACGGGTGCCCGCCCCCTTTAGGTTTCATTTACAAAAGAACGCTCACGCGATTAGTCCGCGATGGTCGCGTACAGGATGGCCTGGTTGAAATCCCAGTAGGAATCCTGTTCGTAGCCCTGCAGCCAGTCGGGATACACGGAAATGTAAATATTGCTGTACAGCGGCACTTCGGGCAGCAGCTCGTTCCAGCGCTTGATGAACTTCTGCCAGATGTCCAGGTAAGTGGCGTTGTCGCCAGCTTCCACGCCGTACACCATGTCCATGGACAGCTTATCCAGTTCTTCATCGAAGATGAAGTCGGTGTTGTAGCCGTCAGCCACCATCTGGGGGTCCAGGGTGTAGCTGTAAGCCATGTCGTAGGTGGAGGTGAAGTTGGAAGCCAGGTTGTACATGCAGTAGGTGGGCACGCCGTACTTGTCGCCCTGGGTAGCGTCACGATACATATAGTTGAGCAGTTCGGAGAAGCTCATGATGTTCTGGTTGATCTTGATACCGGCGGCGGCAGTCTGCTCGCCGTTGGCCAGCATAACGCTCAGCAGGTCGCTGACGCTGTTGCCTTCAGAGGAAGACCATTCGATTTCGCAGCCCATCAGGATGCGGCCGTCGTCCAGCTTCTTGGTGTGCACATACTGGCCAGCCTGTTCCTCGGTAACTTCCTTATAGCGGACGCCCTCGACGTATTCGTTGCCGTTCTCATCCAGCACCCAGCCGTCTTCGATCAGCAGTTCCTTGGCGAGATCGGGGTTATAAGCGTAGTTGTCCAGGTTTTCGTCCATCCACTCTTCGGATTCCTGGGTCATCCACATGGCGGTGCCATAGGGGCCGTTCACAACGCCGCCCCAGCCCTGGCAGAAGGTGTTGGCGAATTCGTTACGATCCAGCAGGTGAGCGATGGCATGACGCACAGCGGGGAACTGGGTGGGGCCAAAGTCGCTCTGGAACATCAGCTTGCCGTAGCCGGGACGGTCGAACTGGGTATAGGCGAAGCCATAGCCCAGGGCTTCCTTATTCGCTTCGTCTTCGATCAGGTCCATCGCCTGGTTGACCTGTTCGCCGTCGGTGATGGTGTCATAGAAGTTGAAAGCGCCGGTCTTGAGAGCGTCGCGCCAGGTGGCGTCTTCGGCTCTGGTGATAACGATCTTCGGCACAGAGGGCTTCTGGCCTTCAAAGTTGCCTTCATAGTAGGGGTTGATTTCCAGAGTGGCCTGCTTGGAAGCCTGGTCGAATTCCACCAGGTTGTAGGGGCCGGCGGTCACGCGGTCGGGGCCAGCGTTGAAGCGGGCGTATTCCAACTGCTTTTCAATGTTTTCCTTGGTGAGGCCTTCAAAATAAACGCCGTTGCCGTCGTCCTTGATGTCCACGGCTTCGCCCAGCCAGTACTTCATGCTGTGAGCGGTGAAGTTAGCGTAGCTCAGGTCGAAGAAGTAGGGCACTTTGTCGGCCACGATGCTGACTTCGATAGTGTTGTCGTCCAGCATACGCAGACCGCTGATGGTTTCGGCGGTGCCGTCATAGTATTCCTGGCCGCCAACGATGGTCAGATAGCCGGTCAGCTTCGCGCCGACTTCGGAAGCGACGCTGGAGCAGGAGAAAGCGGTGGTCCACAGGAAGTCCTTCACGGTGATTTCTTCGCCGTTGTTGAACTTCAGGCCGCTCTTCACCTTCACGGTGTAGGTTTTGGTGCCGTCGTCGTTCATTTTGCCTTCGACGGACTCAGCCACCGTGGGGTTCACGATCAGGGCGCCGCCCTGGTCGCTGGTCACGGTGCTGTAATCGTTGGTGAAGTCGCGCAGCATCTTATCAGTGGCATTGTTGGTCCACCAGGAGCCGGGCGCGAAGTCGCCGTTGATTTCGGTGCTGGTGCCGTAGATCAGCACGTGCTCCGAAGTGCTCTCAGCAACCGCGCTCGCCATGGTGAACACCATCACCATCGCCAGAAGCATCGCAAGGATTTTCTTCATTCGGGGTTCCTCCTATTAAAATATGTTCCATCAGTTTGATGGTTGTATTATTATCGCATAATTCCTACCGAAATGCAAGCATAAATTTAACAGAAGTGACTCACTTTCGCAATTATCTCTCTTTTTTTTCGGCGAAACCGTCCAATCGTCCGCCCGCGTTTTTTCCCTTCGGGCGTCCGTTATTTGCATTTGAGCTGGGTTTTATAGGATTTTCCGTGGAAAAGCACCCGGAACGAATCCATGAGACGCTGGTGCTTGATATCCGTCGCGTCAAAATGCACGGTGCGGAAAGCCAGCTGCATGATGGGGCCGGTGCCGAACGCGCACAGCAGCGTGCCGATGCCCACCGGGCCGCCCAGCAGCCAGCCCGCGAACGTGGCAAGGCTGAGCAGCGCGATGCTCAGCGCCCCGATGGGGATATTCTTCATCCGCTTCGCCACCGCCACCAGCAGCGTGTCGCGCGGCCCGCAGCCGAGGGAAGCGATCATATAGGTGAACTGCGTATACGCCAGGATGAACAGGCCAATGAGCAGCAGGGGGATACCCGTTTGCAGCGATTCCGCTTTCGGAACGGCGTGGATAGAATTGAAAAAGTCCACGGACTTGCCTACCACAATCGCGTCGATGAACATGGCGATGCCGATGGGCTCCTTCAACAGAATGTCAATCATCAGGATGGTGCAGGACACGCCGATGGACGCCGTGCCGTACAGGATGCCCAGGGTTTTGGACAGGCCCAGGTTCAGCACGTCCCACGGCCCCGCGCCGATGTTCGCCTGGATGGTGAGATACACGCCGAACCCGTTCACAAACAGGCTGACCGCCGCCAGCAGGATATTGATGAAAATGGCCTTTGCCGTGCGGTTTTCCCGCAGTTCGCTGTTCATATCGTTACAAAGCTCCAATCGAATGTGCTGCGCGGCTGGAAAATTCCGCTTGCGCGACGGTATCATATCATTTTTGCGAGGTTTATGCAATAGGCAGGCAGACGCCGCGTTCCCAAATAAAAAGAAGAAAAATGTCCCTGCCGCCGGAACACTTTTCTTCCATAATATTGAGTGATTTTACAGCCACAGCATGGGGTCTTTTCCAATGAGCTTCATCAGCGCTTCCACGAAGAAATAATCGCCATAGACGATGTTGGTATGCCTGCCCGCGCCGTCGTCGTGGTAGCTGGCGGTGCAGTGGGTGAGCACGCCGCAGCGCTCGTCCGTCCAGTCGCAGCAGTGGGCAATCAGGCCGTCCACCAGCCGCAGGGCCGCGCCGCGGTACCCCGCGTCCTGGGTAATGGTTTCCAGCTCCAGCAGCCCGCAGGCGGCAATCGCCCCGGCGATATTGTCGATGCGCTCCTCATCCGTCGGCTGGCAGAAATCGCAGTCCGTGAGTCCGTCGGGCCGGATATGGGAGATGAAGTTCGCGGCGATCTTCCTGGCCGCGTCCAGATACCGTTCATCCTCGGCATTGTGATAGGCCAGGGTAAACCCGTACAGGCCCCACGCCTGGCCGCGGCTCCACTGGCTGCCCAGGCAGTAACCCTGGCCGGGATGCTCGCGCACCCGCTTTCCCGTCTCCGGGTCGAACTCGATGATATGGCTCACCGAGCCGTCCGGCCGGAGAAACTCCCGCAGGGCGGTATCGGCATGGATTCGGGCGGCTTTTTCAAACCGGGGGTCTCCGGTCATCCGGGACGCGCGGAACAGCAGGCTCAGGTTCATCATGCAGTCGATGATGGCGAAGCCCTTCTGGCTGTCGCCGTTCCAGGCGCGGATGAAGCCCACCGGATTCAGCCTGCCCATGAGCAGGTGGGCGGCGTGCAGGGTATCCTGGCCCGCCTGCTCCGCGCCGGTGAGCTTGTTGGCCGCGCCGCAGGAGAGCAGATACATAAAGCCCACGTCATGATTCAGGTACCGGAAAGAACGGAACTCCGCCGTCAGCAGTTCGCCCACGCGCACAGCCTCGTCCCGAAAAAATTCATCCTGGCTGTATGTGTACAAAAGCCACATGAGCCCGCTCCAGAAGCCGCCCGTCCACCAGCTGTTGCCGTCGTAGGGCGATGTGATCCATTTCCCATGCTCGCTCTTGTAGGGAATGATGCCGTCCCGGGCCGCCATTTCCGCTGTGCGGCGGTATTTTTCCATTGCTTTTTGCAGCGTTTCTTCCAACTGATTTTCCATTTTTTCTCCCCCCGTTTAACCTTTCAGGCCGCTGGTGGCGATGCCCTCAATGAAATACTTTTGCAGGCACAGGAACACGATGGACACCGGCAGCAGAGAGCAAAGGGAAGCCGCCATGATCAGGTGGTAGTCGCTGGAGTTTTCCTGGATGAAGCGTCGCAGGCCCACCTGGATGGTTTTGTTGGCGTCGCGGGTCAGGTAGATCATCGGGCCCATGTAGTCGTTCCAGGTGCTCACGAAGGTGAAAATCACCAGCGTGGCAATGGCGGCCTTGGACAGGGGCAGCATGATGCGCGCCCAGATGCCGTATTCGCTCAGGCCGTCCAGCCGGGCCGCTTCGCACAGCTCGGTGGGGATGCTGCGATAAAACTGCCGCATCAGGAACACGCCGAAGGCGGAAAAGGCTTGCAGCACCACCATGGCCCACAGGGTATCGTACAGGCCCATGGAGCGCATCATGATGAACTGGGGCAGCATGTACGCCTGCCACGGCACGGCGATAGTGGCGATGTAGCACAGGAAAAGCGTATCCCGTCCCCGGAATTCCAGCTTGGCGAAAGCGTAAGCGGCGAAGGAGGAGGTGAGCGTTTGCAGGAAGGTGACCACGATGGCGATGAAAGCCGTGTTCTTAAAGTACGTCAGCAGCGGCACCTTCTGCCAGATCAGCGCGTAGTTTTCCCAGCGGATGGTTTCGGGAATCCATTTCATGGGATAGGCGAATACTTCCCTGTCCAGCTTAAGAGAAGAAGAAAGCATCCACACAAAGGGAATCAGGGTAAACAGCGCCAGCGCCGTCAGCACGATATAGATCACGATATGCAGGATTTTCCGGGCCACCGGATTGTCCCTGCGGATTTCTTTCTGATGCAAGGTCTGTTCCATACTGCTTCCTCCTTCCTCAGTCGCTGGAGAATTTCTTTTCGGAGCGGAACTGGATGATCGTGATGACCAGCACGATCACCAGCAGGATCATGGAAATGGCGCTGGCCTGGCCGTAGCGGATTTTCACGAACGCTTCATCGTAGATGTAGGTAACCAGCATCTTGGTGGAGCGCCCCGGCCCGCCGTCGGTCATGATGGCGACCACGTCGTAAATCTTGAAGCAGGAAATGATCATCATGATGGATACGAAGAACGTGGTGGGCCGCAGCTGGGGGAGGGTCACATGGATGAACTGCTTCCATTTTCCCGCGCCGTCCACCGTCGCGGCCTCCAGCAATTCGCGCGGCACGCCCTGCAATGCCGCCAGGTAGATGACCATGTAATAGCCCATGTTGCGCCAGACAGAAACCAGAATGATGGCCCAGATGGCCATGGCGCTGTCCGCCGTCCAGGACTTGTTGAATGGGATGCCGATCGCCTGGATGAACTGGTTGATGGGGCCGTCCTTCATCAGCATGAAGCTCCAGCACACGCAGATGGCGACCATGGAAGCGACATACGGGAAGAAGAAGATCGTGCGGTAGGCCACCGCGCCGCGGATTTTATTCAGCAGCAGGGCCAGCGCCAGGGCGCAGACGATGGTGAGCGGCACGGTGATCAGGGTGTAGAAGATCGTGTTCTTGAGCGAAATGCCCAGGTCGACCCGGTTGAAGAAGTACGCCAGGCCGTTCTGGCTCACCTTTTTCACGTTGAAAATCGTGGCGTAATTATCAAAGCCTACGAATTTCAGCCGGGAAATGTCGCCGCCGTTCCACTCAAAGAAGGACAGAGCAATGGCGCACACCACGGGCACCAGGGTAAAAATGGCAAAGCCCAGGAAATTGGGGGCCAGAAAAGAGTAGGCGATCAGCGTCCGCTTCTTTTCCGCCCGGCTCATGCGGGCTCTGATTCGTCTCGTTTCGCCAAGGCTCATTTTGTCAACACGTTCCTTTCTTCCTGCCGGATGAAGAAAGGCAGGGAAGGCAAGCGGCCTTCCCTGCCTGTGTAATCAGGGCTTCAAAAGATTACTCAAAGAGTTCGGCCACGCGCTCGTTCATTTCCTCAATGCCTTCCTCGGGGGTGATTTCACGGGCCATGATCATGGTGTGTTCTTCGTTCACGATGGTCTTGATATCGGCCACCTTTTCCGCCACGGGCCATTCCATGCCGACGAAGGAGGGGATCAAAGCGCCCTTGCTGGTTTCATCAGTCGGGAAGCCTTCCACAGCGGACATGGCGCCAGCCACATTCTCGGACACGAAAGCGGGACGCGCGCCGACGGAAGCGGTGGCGGCAGCGCCTTCTTCACCGCCCAGCCAGGAGATGTAATCCCAGGCCAGATCTTTGTTGGCGGAGTTCTTGTTGATCATCGCGCCGGTCAGGTTGCCGAAGGAGGAACCGGCCGCCACGCCGTCCGCGTGGGGAACAGCGGTGATGCCCCAGTTGAAGGAGCAGGTGCCGTCCTTGTTGTAGCCGATCAGGGTGGACACGTACCAGTAGCCCATGGGCATCATGGCGATGTTGCCGTTGGCGAAAGCCGCACTGTAATGCAGGCCGGAAGCTTTCAGTTCAGCATACGCCATGCAGGCGCCCGCGTCTTCGAGCTTCTGATAGAGCTGGTAGAAGTAGAGCAGATCGTCGTAGTTCTTGTCGGCCAGGGTGTTCACGCCGTCGGCCACAGTCCAGTTGGCAACCGCGGACAGCCAAGTGTGGTAGTGGGTGCCGTAGACGCCGTCCTTGGTCAGGGCGATGGCCTTTTCAGCGTATTCATCCCAGGTCATATCGTTGGTGGGATATTCGATGCCGGCGGCGTCGAACAGGTCTTTGTTGTAGAAGAGCACCCAGAAGTCAGAGCGGAAGGGAACGGCATACAGTTCGTCTTCCACGCAGTAGTTCTTTTCGGTGCCCACAAAGCCGCTCAGGTCGTAGCCGGTCTTTTCCACATAAGCGTTCAGGGGTTCCGCGAAGCCCTGGGCCTGCCACTTGATGATGTCGTCGATTTCCTTCACCATGAACACGTCGCTGGCGTCGCCGCCCTCGAGCATGGTGGTGGACTTGATGCCGTAATCCTGGGAAGCGACGTCCACATATTCGATGGTCACGCCGGGATGGGAGGCTTCATAGGCTTCCTTCTGGGCAATCAGGTAGGGGGTGGTGGTGGCGTCCCAGGTGACGACCTTCAGCACCTGATCCTCCGCCAGCGCGGGCACGGACAGCAGAGACAGCAGCATCATCGCCGCCAAAACCACGGACAACAGCTTTTTCATGGGGAATCCTCCTTTTGATGTCGAGTATGTAATCGGTAACATTTATCGCGGATTTTTCGATCACGGAAACCGCGATTGCTCACACCGTCACAACTCTTGCTGGAAGTTATTATAGGCTTATTCGATCTATGTGTCAAGTATTTTTCCAAATTTTCCTGCAATTTGTTTTTTGCTGATTGCGAATCCAAAATGTAAACGATAACATTTTCTTGACAAAACAATCCGACATGCTATAATAATATATGAAAACACACCAGGAGAGGGAACGCCATGCGAAAGAGAGCGACGATTTACGATATTGCGCAGGAAGCGGGCGTTTCCACCGCGACCGTGACCCGCGTGATCAAGCAGGACCCCCGCGTGAAAGCCGCCACCCGGGAAAAGGTGCAGCGCGCGATTGACGCGAACGCCTACGCCCCCAGCGTGACCGCCCAAAATTTGGAAAGAGGCAGCGCCAAGGTGCTGGCCGTTGTGCTGCCGGAAATGAGCAACCTGTATTTCAGCCGGATCTATAACGCCGCATACTGGGAGGCCGACGCCAACGGATACAGCCTGCGCCTTTTCCAGACGCGGGAAAACCAGCCCATCTCCCGCGAGATGGTGAGCGAACTGATCCGCTGCCGCATCGACGGCGTCCTGTTCGCGGGAAACATCTGGTCGTCCGACCGGCGGGACTTGAACGACGCGCTGGAACGGCTGAAGAATTATATGCCAGTCGCGGCCATCTGCCCGCCCGGCGTGGATCTGGACTGCATCCGCATCCACAGCGACCTGGTATCCTGCGTGCGCCTGCCCGTGCGTCATCTCCATACGCTCGGCCACCGGCACATCGCCTTTATCGGCGGCTCCATGCAGACCAAAGACGCATCCAAGCGCAAATACAATTTCCTGGAACAGCTTCGTTTGCTGGATTTGCCGGATGACCCGGCCTATCATATCGAAGCGGGATACGACATGGAGGGCGGCGAACGGGCCACGATGCGCCTGCTTTCCAGCCTGGAGCGCGGCCGATGGCCCAGCGCGATGGTGACGTTCAATGACCTGATCGCCCTCGGCGCGATGAAAGCCCTGAAAAAGATGGGGCTTCACCTGCCGGACGACATGGCGGTGATCGGATGCGACAATCAATTCTTCTGTCCTTACACGGACCCGCCGCTTACGTCGATCGACCTGCACCCCGAGGAGATGGCCCAGAGCGCCGTGCGTGAATTGCTGCTGGCGCAGGAATCCAGTTCACAGTCCTTTTCCATGATCCGGGATGCTACGCTGATCGTCCGCGAAAGCTGCGGCGCGGCGCTGGGATACCGTAAAATGGAATAAACCGCAGATCAAAAAAAAGCCGCGCTCAGCGGCTTTTTTTATATGGATTCAATCCATCACCCTTCGCTTTCCGGCTTCGGGTCATTTCCCAGCTTGGGAAGCGCGAACGCGCCGAGCCTGGAAAGCAGGCTTTTCCTGGTTTCCTGGATGATGTTGTCGCTTCCTGTCATGAACAGCTGGGCAATCATATTCCAGGTGGTTTCGCGCTCCTCCTTGGGCATCGTCTCCAGCATCTTCCACATGCTGGCGAGCGCGCCCGGAATGTCGCTCTTGATTTCGCCGAGGGTCGCGTGGCCGGTGGATTCCAGCAGGCCAAAGAGCGTGTTCACAAACGTGCGCCGGTTTTCCTCGCTTTGCTCTCCCAGCCATTGGTGAAGCGTGGTTTCGGCAAACAGGCTGGCGTCGCTGCGTTTCTCCGCTTCCACGAAATGCGTGCCCAGCACCTGCCAGGAAAAGCCATCGTGCTGGATGATGCCCTGCGCTGTGCTTTTCGTGATATGCTGGTAGGAGTCGCTGGAAAGCAATGTTCCGATGAGGCTCTCTTCCGGCACCACGTTGATGATCCTGCCCAGCATATCCCGGTACGCTTTGCTTTGGGTAAAAGCCGGAAGGAAACCCGGGCCGTCGTTATTGTAAACGGCAATGATCCTGTCCCGCACCTCCGGGCTGGCGTTGACTGCGGCGTAGACCGCTGAATTGCCGCCCTTGGAGTGCCCGCCGACGCGAATGAAATTCGGTTTTCCCGAGAAGCGGCTGTTCAGGTATTCCACCGCGCGGCGCTGTCCTTCGGTTTCCGGCATGTAACTGAGATTGAAATCCTCTTTCCAGCCAACGACCGTATCGTCCGTTCCACGGAAAGCGACAAAGGCGGTGTCGTCCGGGAGGTAAAACGTGATAGCCGCCAGCTGAATATCCTCCGACGTATCGACCACGTCGTAATAGTCCGCTAAGATCGTGCCGCCGAACCGGGGCTTTCCCGCCATGGCTTTCATCAGGAAGGGCGCTGTCTTGGTGTAGCTGTTCTGCGCCATGATCTCTTCTTCGGTATGGATTTCCCAGAACCTGCGGTTTGCCTCCTCGATTGTGATTCGCTCACCCGCCTCCGCCACCACGCCCTGGAAGTTCGCGTAGGCCAATTCGGAAAGAACAAGACCGTCCACTTCGTTAAACGGTGAAACGGAAAAGGGCACGTCCCCGCGCCAGATGAGGTATTCATGAATGTTTGCCATAATTTCTTCTCCTTCGTAAGAAACAGAGTTCAGGAACAGATGCCGTCCTGAACTCTGCTTTTATTATTCTTTGCTGCCTTTTGCCAGCAGGTACGCCGCGGCAAAACCGACGATGAACATGCCCACGCTGACGAGCACAGTCACGAGCGTCACGCCCGCCATATTGGTCTGGATCAGCAGGGAAATGGGCGACGCGACCACCAGGCCCAGCACGCCGCAGTACGTGGCGGTCGGATACTTGGCCGTGAGCCATTCGATGGCTTTCGCCACGCCGAAGATACCCAGCACGATGCCCAGCACGAAGGGAAGCAGCATCATAAGCGGCTGGCCCAGCGCGGCAAAATCGAAATGGACGAGGCCGGAAGCGACGGTTTTCAGCGCGCCCGTGACGGCCTTGTAATAGCCCAGCAGCATCAGCACCAGGCTGCCGGACACGCCGGGAATGATCATGGTGCCGGAGGCGATAACGCCCATCACCACCATCACCAGCATCTGGCCCAGGTTCATGTCGATGGTATCCGCGTTCTGGATGCTGTCCTTGTTCTGGAAGCCCATCCAGATAATGAGGGCGAAGAGCGCGACGAAGGCAATGACGGACGCGGCGTTGATTTTCTTCCGGTCGATCTTCTTTACCAGCGGGCCAAGGCCGCCCAGAATGAGGCCGATGAACAGGGTGTTCGTGGGCAGCGGATGATTTTCCAGCCCCCAGTTGATGGCGCTGGCCAGCGCCAGGATGCCGATCAGCATCCCAATCGCGTAAGGCAGCAGCGTCAGAATGCTTTTTTTGAATTCCTTGAACAGGTGCGTGATGCAGTGAATCAGGGTGTCGTAAATGCCCATGCTCACCATCATCGTGCCGCCCGACACGCCGGGAATGATGTTTGCCACCCCGATGACCACGCCGCGGAGCAGTTTGTTGATCAGGTCTTTCATGTGTTCCATCCCTTTCAAAATTGTCGGGATTCAGTTTACCATAATGAAGGCGTCAAGTCAATTGAAAGCGCGGCTGTTTTATTTCCTGCTTTGCGTGTTTCACGTGAAACTTTATTCCGCCAGGATCGCCCGCAGGGCAGCGCACGCGGCGTCGAACGCCTCGTCGTTCGTTTCAAACACATACTTGCTTTCCAGCTTGCTTTCCTCGCCCTTGCGCTCCAACGCTTTCAAGCCGCTGAATACTTTCAGGTGCGGCTCGACAGTCATGTGGCAGCCGCCCTTTGCCAGATAATCCTTCACGATGAAGGGCACGTTGCCTTCGCCTTTTCCGGCTGGCACCACGCTGCCGTCCGCAAACATGGCGTCCTTGATATGAAGATACTTGATCCGATCTTGCAGCAGCTTCCATGCCTCCAGGGTGTCCTGGCCGCACTGAACGAAGTTCGCGGGGTCAAAGACACCGGCGAGTTCGGGCACCTCAGCGAGAATCTCATTGCACCTCGCGGCGTTATCTCCGTAAATTCCCTTTTCATTCTCATGGCAGAGGGTGACGCCGCTCCCTTTCGCCGCTTCGGCCATTTGATGCAGGCGGTCCATCACTTCATTTTTGAAGAGCGTGGGGTCTTTCTCCATCGGCAGATAGAAGGAGAACATCCGGATATTTTCGCTTTTCAGTTCCCGCGCAATATCAATTGTTCTTTTGAGAACGTCCAAGTGCTGAACGAAATCATCCTGCTCAATGTCGATCTTTCCGATGGGCGAACCAATACTCCAGACGCGAAGGCCGGCGTCGCTGATCTTTTGATATACTTCCTTTGCCTTTTCAAGAGGAATAGCGGAAATGTTTTGCCCGTCCACATTCCGAATTTCCAGCCCTTGCAGGTGATTCCGCAGCATGGCTTTGATCTGTTCGTCAATCAGGGAGCTTGCCTCGTCCGCGAATGCGTAAATCTGGGGATTGTTCATCTTGTTAATCTTCCTTTCATTCATCATTGTTTCACGTGAAACATTTTTTTCGAGATACGTTCAGTCGTTCCTTCTTCTGGCAATCAACAGCAAACGCACAAGCTGCATGGCGGAACTGATAAAAGAAGCGACGTAGGTGAGCGCCGCCGCGTTCAGCACCGTCCTGACGCCGTTCAATTCGTCCTGCGTAAAGTATCCGCTTTCAGACAGCATCTGGTTTGCCCGCTGGCTGGCATTGAACTCGACCGGCAGCGTGATCAGGGAGAAGGCAACGACAGCGGCGAACACGGCGATGCCGACGTACATCAGGGGCCAGAAGGAAAGAATGATGCCCAGCAGGAAAATCGGCCAGGCCAGGTTAGAACCAATATTGACAACCGGCACCATGATCGAACGCAGCGTAAGGAAGGGATAGCTTTGCTCCTTCTGTAATGCGTGTCCCGCCTCGTGGGCGGCAATGCCGATGGCGGCCACGCTGTCTGAACCGTACACGCCCTGGGAAAGACGGAGCGTATTGGACGAGGGATCGTAGTGGTCGGTTAAGGTTCCCTGGGTGGAGGTGATGGATATGTCCACGATGCCTTCTTTATAAAGCAGCTGGCGAACCATCTCCTGGGAAGGAACTCCTCTTGACGTATGCACCTTGCTGTATTTTTCAAAGGCATTTTTCACCCGCGCCTGCGCCCACAGGCCAAGCAAGAGGCCGGGCAAAATAAGGATGATCGTCCAATCGTAATACATGGCGTACTCCTTTCATAAGCACTGTTCCCATGAAACTGGTTAAGACCCCGTAAAATCATGGGAACAAAAACTAATATAATCCAAATATGTGAATAATCTATTACCGCGATTGTTCCCGCTTCAGAAAAATTCAATCTTCGTTTGATTGAATAATAAGGAAATATTTTTGAAAAAGGCTGTGCAAATCCTCATTTCTATGGTATACTTTTTGCTGATATAGATGGCGGGCATCGCCTGAATCATAAAGGAGAGACACGCATGTATGATGTATTGATCATCGGTGCGGGCGTCATTGGCTGTGCGCTTGCGCGGAAGCTGTCCCAGTATAATGGGAAAATTGCCGTGCTCGACGCGGCGGAGGACGTTTCCGACGGCGCGAGCAAAGCAAACAGCGGCATTGTTCACGCCGGTTTTGACGCCAAGCCCGGAACCAAGAAGGCGTATTACAACGTAAAAGGGGCGAAGATGTACGCGAACCTGGCCAAAGAACTGGGCGTCCCCTACAATCCCATCGGCGCGCTGGTGCTCGGCTTTTCAGAAGAAGACCGCCTCACGCTGAACAAGCTTCTGGAACAGGGAAAGCAGAATGGCGTGGAACAGCTGCGCATTATTGAGCGCGATGAGATCCTGGCGCTGGAGCCCAATACCAATCCGGACGTGGTGTGCGCCTTGCTCGCGCCGACCAGCGCGGTGGTCAGCCCCTACGAAATGACTTTGGCGCTCGCATACCACGCGGCGCAGAACGGCGTGGAGTTCATCTTCAACAGTCCCGTTTCCAAAGTCTATGAAGAGCATGATACCTGGCATGTGGAAACGCCGCAGGGCGTGCTGGAGGCCCGGGCGATCGTCAACTGCGCGGGTGTCGGCGCGGCAGCGCTTCACAACCAGATTTCCGATCAGGAAGTGAAAATCATCCCCCGCCGCGGTGAATACTACCTGCTGGATTCCACGGTGAAATGTCCCTTCAATCGCACGATGTTCCAGGTGCCCAGCAAAATGGGCAAGGGCGTGCTGATTTCTCCCACCGCCCACGGCAACGCCCTGCTCGGCCCTTCCGCGGAGGACATTGAGGACGGCACAGACACCCGCACCACACGGCAGGGCCTCGACTTCGTGTTTGACAAATGCCGCCTGACCTGGCCCAAAGTGAACACCCGCCCGGTCATCACCACCTTCTCCGGCGTCCGCGCCCATCCTGCCACGGATGATTTCATCATCGGCCAAGTGCATGGCGCGCCAGATAACGCTTTTGAAGCCATCGGCATTGAAAGTCCCGGCCTGAGCGCCGCGCCCGCGATTGCCGAGGAGTTGGGCGAATTGGTCGCGGAGCATCTCAAGATGCCCGCCGCCCGCTTTGTCCGCGCGGCGGTGCCGCTGCTCAAGCCTTTTGCCGCCATGACCGATGAACAACGCGCGGCTGCCTGCAAGCAGAATCCGGAATATGGACGCATCGTCTGCCGTTGCGAAGTTATTACGGAGGCGGAGATTCGGGACGCGATTCAGCGCCCGGTCGGCGCGAAATCCATCGACGGCGTCAAGCGCCGCACGCGCGCGGGCATGGGCCGCTGCCAGGGTGGGTTCTGCTCTCCCCGCGTCATGGAAATTCTCTGTGAAGAATTGAAATGCTCTCCCCTTGACATCACCAAATGCGGGGGCGAAAGCAAGCTGCTTGTCGGCACGCTGGATGAAATCGCAAAGGAGGCCGAACGCCATGAGTGAACAAACGATCAAGGTAGACGTACTGGTCGTCGGCGCTGGCCCGGCGGGCCTGGCGGCTGCTATCGCGGCGAAAAAAGCGGGCTGCGACAGCCTGATTGTTCTGGAACGCGAAGATCATCCCGGCGGTATTTTGCGCCAGTGCATCCATAACGGCTTTGGCCTGCACCGCTTTAAGGAAGAACTGACCGGCCCGGAATACGCCCAGCGCGATATCGACACCGCGTATGAAATGGGCATTGATATCCGCACCGGGGTAACCGTGCTGAGCGTCAGCCCGGAAAAGCGCGTGACCGCCGTGAGCCGTGAAAACGGCCTGCAGGTGTTTGAAGCAAAATCCATTGTGCTGGCGATGGGGTGCCGCGAGCGTCCCCGCGGCGCGCTGGCAATTCCCGGCACCCGCTGTGCCGGGATTTACAGCGCCGGCACCGCGCAGAAGTTCGTGAACCTGGAAGGCTATATGCCCGGCCGGAAAGTGGTCATCCTGGGCAGCGGCGACATCGGCCTCATCATGGCCCGCCGCATGACGCTGCAAGGCGCGAAGGTGCTTGCCTGCGTGGAACTGATGCCCTATTCCTCCGGCCTGAACCGCAACATCGTTCAATGCTTGCAGGACTATGATATTCCCCTCTACCTCAGCCACACCGTGATCGACATTCACGGCAAGGAGCGCCTGACCGGCGTGACCGTCGCGAAAGTGGATGAGAACCGCCGCCCGATCCCTGGAACGGAAATCGAATTTGAGTGCGACACCCTGCTGCTTTCCGTCGGCCTGATTCCTGAAAACGAACTGTCCGCTGGAGCGGGCGTCGATTTGTCCCCCGTGACCAGCGGCGCGGTGGTCAGCGATACGCTGGAAAGCAGCGTGCCGGGCGTCTTCGCCTGCGGCAACGTGCTGCACGTGCATGACCTGGTGGATCACGTGAGCAACGAATCCTTCCGCGCCGGAGAAATGGCCGCGCGTTACGCGAAGGGCGAGCGCCGGGAAGGCCGGGAGATTCCGGTGAAGGACGGCGCGGGCGTTCGCGGCGTCGTGCCCCAGAAGATTCTGATGGAGGAAGGCTTGCAGGAAGTGAACCTGATGTTCCGGCCTGACCGCGTGTACCGCGACCATTACCTGACGGTCTACGCCGACGGGAAGGCGCTTTCTTCCTTAAAGAAGATGATTCTTACCCCCGGTGAAATGGTCGTTCAGCCGATGAACGAAAAGATGCTGGACGCCTGCCGGGAAGCGAAGGAAATCACCGTCGCCATTACGGAAGAAAAAGCTGTGTAATTCAAAATTGAAAAGCCCACTGTTCTGCCTGAATAAGCGGAACGGTGGGCTTTTTCTTGTTCTTTATTCCTGCGTAATCGCGCCATCCTTTACGCGCAGAACGCAGGACGGGCGGGCCCCGATATAGTCCGAAGGGTCGGTACAGGTCAGCAGCGCCTGTGCCCTGCCGATGCGGGAGATCAGGCGGCGGCGGCGGTCTGGGTCAAGCTCGCTGAGCACGTCGTCCAGCAACAGCAGCGGCGGTTCGCCCTGCGTTTTTTCCAGGAGGTCAAACGCGGCCAGCTTCATGGACAGCGCGGCGGTGCGCATCTGCCCCTGAGAACCAAAGGATTTCAGCAATTCGCCGCTGAGCGTCAGTTCGATTTCATCCCGGTGGGGGCCGAAGCTGGTGGTTTGCCGACGCAGGTCTTCGTCGCGGGATGCCCGCAGACCCCTGAGCATATCCTCTCCGATGCTGCTGCTTTCCGCCAATGGCCCGGAGTAGGTCATGGAGAAGGTTTCTTCTTCTTTCCCGCCGATATAAAGGTAATGCGTCCGCGCCCTTTGATGCAGCTGCTCACATGCCGCGCGGCGCAGCCTCACGACAGGCCCGGCGGAGAGCGCCAGCTGATCGTCCCACGCTTGAAGCTGACGGACATCGCCCATTTTCAGCAGCGCGTTTCTTTGCTTCAATGCGTTGGTGTAGGTTTGCAGGGCATAAAAGTAGGCCTTCTGCTGCTGGGACAAAAGCATATCCAGAAACTTTCTTCTCGTCTGTGGGCCTTCCTTCACCAGTGACAAATCCTCCGGGGAGAAAATCACGCAGGTGGCGTGTCCCATCAATTCGCCCAAACGGGAGGCGGTTTTCCCATTGACGTAAACCACCTTGCGCTTCCTTGCGTTTTCAAACAGCCGGACGCCAACTTCGTGACGGCCGTCATTCTTTTCGACGGTAAGCTGGACGGCGGCGGTTTCCTGTCCTTTGCGAATCATGTCCTTGTCCTGGGAAGTGCGATGGCTGCGTCCGACACAGCAAAGCTGCACGGCTTCCAGCAGGTTGGTTTTCCCCGCGCCGTTCGCGCCGACCAGCATGGTCACGCCCTCCGGCGGCGACAAAAGCACCTGCTGATAGCCCCGAAAATCCCGCAGTCTCAAGCTGGTCATGCGCATAGCCATTCCTCCCTGTAACAGACACAGTTTGCCACAAGGGCAGAAGAAAGTCAATCAAAAAAACGGAATGTTTCACGTGAAACATTCCGCAAAGAAAGTCTGTCCTTACAGGAGTTTTTTTAATTCTTCCACCGTATCAGCGAAAACTTGCATCGCGTCCTTCACCGCATCGGGCTTTTCCATATCCACGCCCGCGAACCGCAGCGCTTCGATGGGCGGCACAGAGCAGCCAGCAGAGAGGAACTTTTTGTAGTCCTTCACGGCGGGTTCGCCCTCTTTCAAAATCCGGGTGGCGATAGCAACGGCGGCGGAGAACCCGGTGGCGTACTGGTAGACATAGAAGTTGCGGTAGAAATGCGGAATGCGCATCCATTCGGCGGAAATCAATTCGTCCACCACGCTGCCCCCGCCGTAGTATTTCTCATTGAGTTTGAAGTACATCTGGCTCAGGGCTTCGGAGGTCAGAGCCTCCCCTCGCTCGTACATGGCGTGGGCTTCCTTCTCAAAGGCGGCAAACATGGTTTGCCGGAACACGGTGGTGCGGAATTCTTCCAACAGCTGGTTGCACAGGAACGCGGCGGCCTTGGGATCGTCGGCGTGCTTTTTCATCAGGTGGCGCATCAAGAGCACTTCGTTGCAGGTGGAAGCGACCTCAGCCACAAACAGCGAATAATTGGATTTCACGAAGGGCTGGGCCTGGTTGCTGTAAAAGGTATGCATACTGTGGCCCAGTTCGTGGGCAATGGTCATGGCCCCGCCGAGGTCATCCGTGTGGTTCAGGAGCACATAGGGGTGCACGCCATAGCAGCCCCAGGAGTACGCGCCGCTGCGTTTGTTCTTGTTTTCGTATACGTCGATCCAGCCGTTGGCATAGCCTTCCCGCAGCTTGGAAATGTATTCTTCGCCAAGCGGGGCCAGCCCTTCACATACCAGTTCAAACGCTTCCTCATAGGTGAGCTTCATATCATAGTCGCCGATGATGGGCACGTACAGATCATACAGGTGCAGTTCCTCCACACCCAGCTTTTCCTTGCGGATGCGCAGGTATTCCGTCAGGGCGGGCAGCGCGTCCTCCACGGAGGCGAGCAGGTTGTCGTACACCGATTCCGGGATTTCCTTGGGGGCCAGCGCTGCCTGGCGGGCGGAGGCGTAATGCCGCGCTTTGGCCAGGAAGCAGGCGCGCTTCACCGCGCCGCCGTACATGGCGGTCAGCGTGGAGCCGAAACGTTGGTAGGTGCCCATCATACCCTCAAAGGCTTCTTTACGCACGGCGCGGTTCTGGCTGCGGATGAGGGGACCGTAATTGCCGTGGGTCAACTGCATCTTTTCACCCTGGTCATTGCTCACCTGGGGCAGCGGCAGATCCACATTGTTGAACATGCCGAACACGTCGGAGGGCACGCTCATTACATCGCCCGCTTCCGCCAGCAGCATTTCCTGCTCGGCGGGCAGGGTGTGGGGCTTTTGGAGCAGCAGGATGCGCAGCATCTCGCTGTAATCGGAAAACATCGGATCACTGGCAAGCGCTTGGAGGGTTTCCTCCGGCATCGCCAGCAGCTCAGGATCGAGGAAGGAGGTGGCCGCGTCCGCTTTCACCGCCAACGACTGGAACCGCGCAGCCCGGCTCTGGCGCTCAGGATCGCCGCTGTCCTCGTCCTTGTGCATGAGGGCGTAAGCGGCCAGGTGATCCAGCGTCAGGGAGAGCCTGTCCGCTTCCAGGATGGCTTCCTTGGGATCGGAGGCCACCTTGCCCTGCCACGAAGCCATGTGCTCAATGGCCGCCTGGGCCGCCGCATAAGCGTTTTCGTAGGCTTGTTCGGTAGCGAAAATGTGATCCAGCCGCCACTGATAGCGGGGGTCCATGTCTTTTCTTGTCTTTAATTCTGTTGCCATGTTTGTGATCTCCTTCATATTGATTTAGATATTCATCAGGTATCCATCCAGGTTCGTTTTCCCGGAAACGGTCAGCTGGCCGAAGCCGGTCAATTCCAGGGCGGTAATGAGGATACACAGGCCGTGGGGCATATGGATCGCGCGGGAGGCTGGCAGGCCGGGCACCCGCATCCGCTCTTCCAACGTCAGGGTGGAAAGCAGGGTCAATTGTTTCAGCGCGCTTTCCCGCGTGACGATTTTTCCTTCCACTTCCTCGCCGTGGGCTTCACGGCCCATCGTCATGGCGGCGGAGGTGGTGCAGCTTCCGCCAAGGCCGATCATCTCAGGCGCAGGCGGCAGGGCGCGCAATTGATCGGCGTAAGGCGTCATGATTTCGCGGCAGAGAGCCAGCGCTTTTTCCGCGTCCTCCGGGCTGTCGATGGGCTGCGTTTTCAGCAGGCGGGCCGCGCCAAGCTGCATACTCACTGCCCATTCCACCCGGTTGTTTTCCCCCAGCGTCCATTCGGTGGAGCCGCCGCCGATGTCCATCACCAGCCGCCGTTTGCCCCGCGATACCGCCATGAACGCCAGCCGCGCTTCCTCCTCGCCGGAAATGACCTGCAATTGCAGGCCCGTCAGTTCCCGAATCCGAGCGGCAAACTGTTCGCTGTTCTTAGCGTCCCGCATGGCGCTGGTGGCGAACAAGGCGACTGATTCCGCGCCGTAATCCAACGCCTGTCCATACAGGCGGCAAACGGCCTGGGCAGTGCTTTCGAGGCGTTCCGGGGAAATGTTGCCCGCTTCGTCCAGACCCAAAAAAAGCCGCGTTTCCTCGCGGCCTCTCACGGAATGCGTCAGGACGCTACCCTGAACCTCTGCGGCAAGCATCCGTGTGGAATTGGAACCGATCGCAATGGCGGCCCGTTTCATCCTTCCGTATCCTCCTCGATTGTTTCGGTCGCGTCGTCAATTTCCGCGGCGTCCACTTCGACCACTTGCCCCGGCATCTCGCCCGGCGCGTAGAGCGCCTCCGGATTGACTACCACGAAAAGCGTTTCGCCCGGCAGGAGGAAGCGGTTGTCCTTCCGCGCCATTTTACGGATGTAGGTGTCCGTATCCATCTGGGCGATTTCCTGCTTCATGCTGCCGTTTTCCGTTTCAAGAAGCAGTTGATTCAGCCGCGTTTCCCGGGCGGTGTCCTCCAGCACGGCAATTTCCTGATCCAGGCGGTTGAGCGTCATCAGCCCGGCGGCGACAATGACAAAGGCGATCACGACCACATACAGTAAGCGAACACGTTTCCTCACGTTCCCGCCTCCTTTTACTTAGGGATATTCGCCGGACGGCCCGCATTTCCTGCGTAGCGATTGTGAATCATTTGTAACGATTGAAAATGGATTTCCATATATTTCCAATAATTTCTCTTTAAGCCGTTTCCCCTTTCAGCAATTTCTGCTTGGCGAATTGAAGGGTATAAAGCTGGTAATACTGGCCGCGCTTATGCAGCAATTCCTGGTGGCTCCCCTGCTCCTGGATGACGCCGTTCGACAGGACAATGATGTTATCCGCGTGCTGGATGGTGGACAGGCGGTGGGCAACGATCAGCATGGTGCCGATGGACTTGATCTTTTCCAGGGAGTCCTGAATGAGCAGCTCCGTTTCCGTGTCGATATTCGCGGTGGCTTCGTCCAGGATGATCACGGAGGGCTTGTGGATGATCGTGCGGGCGAAGGACAGAAGCTGCCGCTGTCCGGCGGAGAAGTTGTTCCCCCGCTCACGGACGGGCTCATCCAGCCCTTTTTCGAGTTTATTGATGAAGGAATCGGCGTTCACATACTTGCAGGCCGCCATCACTTCCTCGTCGGAAACGCCCTCTTCCCGGAGCAAAATGTTGCTGCGGATATCGCCGGAGAACAGGAACACGTCTTGCAGCATCTGGCCGAAATGCTTTCTCAGAGAAGCGATTTTGATGGTTTGAATGTCCCGTCCGTCGATCAAAATCTGGCCCTTCTGAATATCGTAATTCCGGCAAATCAGGGACAGAATGGTGGTTTTGCCGCTGCCCGTCGCGCCGATGAAAGCCACGGTCTGCCGGGGCAGGATGTGGAAGGACACGCCCTTGAGCACCCATTCATCCGGCTTGTAGGAGAACCACACGTCCCTGAACTCGATCTCACCTTTGATTTGTTCCAGGTCGACGGCGTCCGGCGCGTCCACGATTTCGGGCTGCATATCCATGACCCGGAAGATTTTTTCCGCGGAAGCGAAGGAGCGCTGAAGCTGGTCGAACTGTTCGGCCAGGGTTTGGATGGGGTTAAAGAAACGGGAGATGTACATGTAGAACGTCACCAGCACGCCGGAGGTGATGCGCTGGCCCAGGAACGCGGTGTCCTGGATATACCCCTTGCCGCCCATGTAGAGCAGGCACATGACGGAGGAAATGTACAGCATGTACACCAGCGGCCGGAAGATGCCGAACACCACCATCCGCGCGCGCTTGGCGTTTTTCAGGGTCTGGCTTTTCACCAGGAAGTCGCTCAGCTTCCGATCCTCGCGGTTGAAGATCTGGGTGATTTTGATGCCGCTCAGATTTTCGGAAAGATAGGTGTTCAGGTCGGTGGTTGCGTCGTTCACCTTCCGGTGCACCTTGCGGGAGAACTTGCGGAAGATCACCGTGAACAAAATCACGAAGGGCACAAAGCACAGCACCATCAGCGTCAAGGCATAGTTGAGCGCCAGCATCGCGCCCAGCACGCCGAAGATCACCATGGTATTTTTCGCCAAAGTCACCAGGATGTTGGTGAACATGAAGGAAATGTGGTTGGGGTCGTTGCTGACGCGGGTGACCAGCTTGCCCACGGGGATGTTGTTCAGCTGCTCATGGGAGAGGGATTCGATGTGGGTGAAGATATCCTCGCGCATGGCGGACAGGATTTTCTGCCCCGTCTTTTGCAGGATCATGGCCTGGGCGTAGGTGCACACCAGGCTCACGATCAGGATGCCCGCGTACACCGCCACCACGGAAAAAAGGTAGCTGAGTTCAAACCGCTCCTTCACCGTTTCCTCGATGTGGCCCACCAGCAGGGGCGAAATCAGGTCGTATCCGATGGAAAGCAGCATCACGATAAAGACCAGGACAAATTCTTTTTTGTAGGGCTTCGCGTAGGCCATCAGCCGTTTGATGATTTCCTTGTCGCCCATGTGGCGGTCAAAGCCCATGGATTCCTTTTTGTTCTTTTCCAGCGCGTAGGCCAGGGTGAAGATCAGGGCGAACGCGCCGATGATCGCCCCGGCGATCAGGATGGGCAGATACTCATTCAAGGCCGTTTCCCCCTTCCTCCTCCAGCATTTGCAGATCGACCATCTTTTTGTATTCGGGGCAGGTTGCGTACAGTTCCTCGTGCTTGCCCGCGGCGGCCAGCCTGCCGTCGTCGATGAAGAGGATCAAATCCATCCGCTCGATGGTGGAAATGCGATGCGCGACGAGCAGGGTGGTTTTGCCCTGCCGGGTTTGTTTGAGATTTTCCAGGATGGTCTTTTCCGTCTTGGTGTCCACGGCGGACACGGAATCGTCCAAAATCAGGATGGGCGCGTTCTTCATCAAGGCCCGGGCAATGGAAATGCGCTGCTTCTGCCCGCCTGAAACGGTCACGCCGCGCTCACCCAGCAGGGTCTGGTAGCCGCTCTGGAACTCCATGATGTTGTCATGCACGTCGGACAGCTTCGCCGCGTCCATGATTTGTTCCAGGTTTTCCTCGTCCACGCCGAAGGAAATGTTGTTCTCGATGGTGTCGGAAAACAGGAAATTATCCTGCGGCACATAGGCGCAGCCCGCGCGCACGGAGCGGATGGATACGTCGTTTACGTCCTGGCCGTCGATAAACAGCGTGCCGTCCGGCACGTTGTAGGTGCGCAGGATCAGGTCCACCAGCGTGGTTTTGCCGGAGCCGGTCTTGCCGACGATGCCCACATTCTGGCCTGCCTTGATGTGGAAGGAAACGTCCTGCAAAGCGTCAAATTCGCCGTCGGGATAGCGGAAGGTCAGGTGGCGGAATTCGATGTCGCCCCGCACATTTTCCAAATCCTTTACGCCGGGCCGGTCTTTCACCGTCTGTTCCGCGTCCAGCAGCTCGCTGATGCGTTCCAGGCTGGCCTTGCCCCGGCTGGTCATGTCGATCAGTTCAGACACCGCCATGATGGGCCAGACCACGGACGTGAAGTACCCGATGAACTCCACCAGCTGCCCGGCGTTGAAGATGCCCCGGTACACCAAGTACCCGCCGTAGCCCAGGATAATGCAGATGACGCTTTCCACAAACAGCGTCACCAGGATGCGCAGCAGCACGGAGGCTTTGGTGTGCTCAATGTTGGTCTGTTCGTTCTCGAGGTTCAGCTTTTTGAAGGCCATCAGTTCCTTGGTTTCCTTCACGAACGCCTTGATGACCGCGATGCCGGAAAAACTCTCCTGGGAAAAATCGCTGAGCTTGGAGAACGCCGCCTGCCGCGCGTCCCATTTCTTCATCATGTACCGCCCGACCACCGAACTGACCGCCAGCAGCAGCCCCATGGGAATCATGGACAAAAGCGCCAGCACCCAGTTCATCTGCCACATCTTGCTGACGGCCAGCACGCCCAGCAGCAGCGCGTCAAAGAACATCAAAATGCCCCAGCCGAAGCACTCCTGCACCGTGTCCAGGTCGTTGGTGAACAGGCTCATCAATGTGCCCACCTTATTGACCTGGTAATAGTCCCGGCTCAGGAAACGGGCGTTATCAAACATGGCGTCCCGCAGGTCGGTTTCCACGCGGATGGCGGCTTCAAAAAAACAAATGCGCCACAGGAACCGCCCGAACACCAGCGACAGAATCACCACCAGCAGCGGCATACAGATTTTGTCCAGCAGGAAGGTCATGTCAAAGGCGGTTTCCACGCCGTCCACCACTACATAGCCCTGGTTGATGCCGTTCACCGTCATCTGGTACAGCCGGGGAATCACCAATTGCAGATAGTCCACCGTCGCCAGCGTGATGATGCCGACCAGCAAAAAAAGGCCGTACTTCAGATAATACTTGTTGATGTGCTTCCCGAAAATCATGGGGCAGGTTCCTCCGATTGTCTGTGATGCATCCCTTTTTCAATAAACGAAACGCTTCCATTATAAGGGCTCCATGGTTTTCCCGCAAGGGGGAAAAGAAAAAATAAAACGGCAAAGGAGTACAGAGAATGGAAATGATTGATCCGAAAAAATAAAATCACGAGAAAAACCGTAAAAGAAAGAGAAATAATGCAAAACAACGAGAAATCATAAAAGAACAGCTTGAAAGTCAAAGAAAATCAAACGATTTGTGAGATTATGAATTTGACTATCTTTGACCATTGTTATATACTATAATCACCGATCAGGGAGAGGGGATCGAAAGAAAGCCTCCCCCGGACGGGACGGCGTCACAGCCGATAACAAAACGTATCACCTTCCCGTATCCGGGACATACTGGAGAACAGAAGGATCAATGAATGGAGGTTCGTACCATGAGCACTTATCTTCCCACCGTATTTGGCGAAAACCTGATGGATGTTTTTGATGATTTTGACCGCAATTTCTTCCGCGGATTCGCGCAGCCTGAACGGATGCTGTACGGCAAGAACGCCGGCCGCATGATGAAGACCGACGTGAAGGAACTGGACGAGGGCTATGAATTGGACGTGGAACTGCCCGGCTTCAAGAAGGATGAAATCAAGGTGGAACTGAACAACGGCTACCTGACCATCTCCACCGAAAAGAGCCTGGAAAAGAATGAGGAAAACAGCAAAGGCAAGATGCTGCGCCAGGAGCGCTACGCGGGCACCATGCAGCGCAGCTTCTACGTCGGCGGCAGCCTGACCGAAGAGGACATCAAGGCCAAGTATGAAAACGGCGTCCTGAGCCTGGCGATTCCCAAGAAGGAAGCGCGGAAGGTTCCTGAGAAAAAGCAGATTCTGATCGAAGGTTAATCCGCAGATAACCGAACCGGCTGGATGGAGCGATTCCATCCAGCCGGTTTTGTTTTGTTTCGTTTTATAGGCTCCCGGTCGCCACGCCGTCGTATTCCATCGTGACGGGGTCGTGGGATCTGCGGCACTGAACCGTCACGGTGCCGCCCTTGAAGCAGAGCAGCATATCAAAGCCGCAGGGCGCGTTTCCAATGGCGTAGCAGCGAACGCGCAGGAGCCCGTCCTCCACCCATCCGCCGCTCGCCAGCGCGGGAACGCCCGGCCAGGCGGGATAGGGAACCTGCTTGTTTTCGCCGCGGCCAAAGGGCAGCACGGCTTTTCCGTGGGCGTTTTCGTAGTAGAGGCAGTCTCCTTCCAGCCGCAGGGAGGTAAGCTGCAATGGATTGCCTTCTTCAAATTTGTACTCGCCTGTTTTTTCGATGGCGTATTCCTTCTTGTCCGGCAGGGCGTGAGCGGTCAGCTTCCATTCCTGCGCCGCCATGTCCTCTTTGCCGATGAAGGGATACACTTCCTCGAAAAAGGCGTTATAAATCCGCTGCACACCGCAGGGGTCAAGCCGCGTGTCGGCGATGGTGGAAAGCACCGCCTTTTTCTCAGGGCACACAATCGCCAATTGTCCGCCCAAGCCGTACATGGCAAAGCCCGCCCGGGTGCGCCAGCACTGCCAGCCGTAGCCGTACTGTTCTTCCTCGTTGCTTTGCAGCAGGGTTTCAATGTGCTTTTCGCCCATTTCTTTGGCGTACCAGGCGGGAACAATACCTTCGCCGCCGTTCAGCAGGCAGACCGCCACCCGGTGCATATCCCGCAGGCTCATGCACAGGCCCGTGCCGCCCTGGCAGCAACCGGAGGGGTCGCGCAGCCAGTAGCGTTCGTCCGTGCAGCCCAGGGGCTTGAACAACCTTTCTTCCAGATAGTCGATCACTTCCTGCCCGCTGACCCGCTTTACCAGCGCCGCCAGCGCCTGGGAGCATCCGGTATCGTAATAAAACACCGTGCCCGGTTCGTGGGTGGGCGTGCCGGTGAAAAAGGACTTGGCCCAGTTTTCATCCACGCCCTCGCGGTACTGTGTCCAGCGGTAGCAGGTCGCCATCCGCAGCATGTCCCGAATGGTCAGGCGCAACAGCCGTCCGTCTGGATTTTCCGGCAGGTAGTCCCGGAAAGAATCGCAGATGTGATCGTCAAGGGATAGTTTTCCATCATCAATCAGCATCCCCACGGCAATGCCTGTCATCGTTTTGCTGACGGAATACATCCGGTGGGGCTGGCCCTCCGCAAAGGGGGCATAATACGCCTTGGCCTTCTCCTGCCCATCCACCGTCAGGATGAAGCCGTGCATGTTCACATCCTCTTTTTTGAGCCGCTTTACAAATGCCTGTATCCGTTGTTGCATGGCCGTTCTCCTTTCAGGGACAATTTAAGCAACAATACAACGCAACCGTAGGGGCGGATATTATCCGCCCGTTTCGTGAATTACTTATAGATTACCTTTTTCCCCACAACACGGGCGGATGATATCCGCCCCTACAAGCGAATTGATCGTTGCTTAAGCGTCCTGTAGATTTCTTCTTCTGTCGCGGCCTGAATATACGCCCCTGTCGCTTTCAGGTCGAAGCTGATCACGTTCTCGCTGATATAGTAATCAAAGGAGCCGTCCCGGCCGCTGCTGCCGCCCAGGCCCGCGCCCTGACAGCACTTGGTGACGAAGGTTTCCCCGTTCTTCATCCGGCCCACAAAGTGACGCTGGATGGCTTCAAAGCTCTTTTGCGCCTCCACTCCTGTTTCCTTCGGCAGATACCCCAGCCGCGCGCCTTTGAGCAGCGCATATGTGATTAAGCAGGAGCCAGAGGATTCCGAATAGTTTCCGGTTCGTCCCGGACAATCCAGCACTTGGAGCCACACGCCGTCCTGCCGGATGGAGAGCAGTTTTTCGGAAAGCTGTTGAAAGATTTCCAACACTTCTGTGTAAAGACAGTTTTCCTTCGGCAGCAGCTCCAGGCTGTCCGCCAAGGCCACCATATACCAGCCTACCGCCCGGCCCCAGGCGTGGGCGGCGCGGCCGGTCACGGGGTCGGCCCAAAGCTGCTGTTTCTGTTCGTCCCAGCCGTGGCAGGGCAGGCTGGTTTCCGGGTTCAGGGTGTGCCGATACGCCAGAATCAACTGCTTCGCCGCGTCGCTTTGCGCTTCTTCATTCGGGCCGAACGCCGCTTCATATTGCAGATAAAAGGGAATTGCCATGTGCTGGCCGTCCAGCCACATTTGGTAAGGGTACACCTTTTTGTGCCAGAACCCGCCGTCGGAGGTACGGGGCTGGCCGTCCAACTGGGAACGCAGCAGCGCCGCGGCCTTTTTATATTTTTCCTCTCCGGTCTGCTGATACAGGAAAATCATCTGCCGCCCGTTGCACAGATAATCCAGGTTGTACGCCTCTCGGTCATAGCCCTGAATTGTTCCGTCCTTCGCCGTCATGCCGTCCAAGGCGCGGAAAACATAATCAAAGTATTTGCTGTCCCCGGTCAGCGCGTACAGCATTTCCATCCCGCGCCAGACCACGCCATAGTCGTAGCTCCATTTCCGGTTCAGCAGTCCGTACCGTGCCATCGTGCAGTCCGCGACGGCCTGGGCGGAATGAGGCAGGTATTCTGTCAGCACAGCACGCTGTCCTCCTTGGAAATCAGCGCGGAAACGTCGCCCGCGTCGATGCGTTCAAAGTCCGCTTCGGAAGCGTCCGGCGACAGCAGACGCTGATAGAACAGCCGGGCGATCACCGACGCGCCGTCCGCTTGCAGGTGGCTGTCGTCCCGGAGGCCGTCCGGGTAGTTTTTGCTGCCCGCCGGGACGTGGCAGAAAATTTTCTTCGTGCCCTCCACGCCCAGCTGCTGGAACAGGTGCATGGTGGCCTTTTCCAAATCAATCAGCCGCACGCCGCGGTAGTCCGCCAGGTTGCGCATCGCGTCGGGATAGACGCCATGGGTCGGCAGCAGCTTGCCTTCCTCGTTAAACAGCCGCCGGGCGATGGGGGTGGCCAAAATGGGCTCCGCGCCCTGCCGCCGCGCCGCGTCGATGTACATGGAAAGGTACTCGGGATAAGTAATGCGGGGATTAGTGGAGCGTTCCGGGTCAGGCTTTTCGTCGTTGTGGCTGAACGAAACGATCAGCTTGTCGCCTTTGCGCAAACAAAGTTCAATGAAGTTCAGCCGCTTTTCCGCGATAAAGCTCTTGCTGCTGCGGCCGTTCACCGCGCAGTTTTCCACAAACACGTCCCCCGGCAGCAGGCATTGCAGCTTCTGGCCCCAGCCCATCATGGGAGAACGGTCGGCGGGATAATCCGCCATGGTGCTGTCGCCGCACAGGAACCAGGTGGGCGTGCGCTTGTCGGGCCGCCAGTTGTCCCAGCCGCCGATGACCTCGGGGATGGTATAGCCCAGCGCTTCTTCCTTCGTCATGCGCTTTTGCTTGGGATGGCGGGTGGACTGATCAGCCCGCGCCCCGGTGGTGCCGTATTCGGCGTAGCGCTCCGTGACCAGCTTCAATTCGTCCCAGTCGTTAAAGCCCAGCGGGGCCACGTGCTCGTCCATTTCGCAGTCGATAAACACGGTGCGGGAGAACTTGCGCCACGGACGGCCCAGGTACGCCTGGCCCTCCTCGCATTCGCCGGTCAGCTTGCAGGCGTGGAACACCAGGCCGTAGGGCTGTTCCTCCGGCGTGTTGGCGGCGGTGTAGAGCCCGCCCCGGGCGTTCATAAACAAGGTGCAGCGCTCGAACCAGCAGCGATAGGGGCCGAAGATGAAGTCTACGTCGCCCTGGATGAAGCAGTCCTCAAAGTACTGGCGGCTCTGGGTGAGCGTGCTGTCGCCGATGGATTCCACCACCTCGGCCCGGCCCTGGCGCGGCGCGACAAAGTTGATCACCTTCTGCATGAGCGGGCCGCAGAACAGCGTGTCCTGATGGGCGATCATGCGCACGTTGCGCCACACGCCCCGGTCGCCCGCCGCGTACACCGCCACGGCCTGGCCCACCACGCGCCCGTCCCCCGCGTCGTTGCGGATGGTCAGGTTTTCCACCTCCACGTTGTTCCCCGTCACCATGAACGTGGCGGACAGGAACGTGCCCCGCTCCGTGCCGTCGGGGTTCAAATCCTTGGCGCAGCCCTTGGCGGTGATCACCGTCCTGTCCCGCGCCTCGCCGATGATGCGCACGTTGTCCTTGTTCACCACCACGCGCTCCTGGTATTCGTCCATCCGCAGCAGCAGAATCGTGGGCTTCCGTCCCCCGCCCGGAATGGCGTCGATGGCCTGCTGGATGGAGGTAAAATCTCCGCTGCCGTCCTTTGCGATAATATACATGGCTTTTTCCCCTTTGTGTTGCATTTTTGTAAGGTATATTAAACCAGATAGGAGTTAGGAGAGAGAAGATAGGAGATTGATCTTGTTTTCAAATATGCCTTCAGACCACGGTTCATTTGATGGGAGTATAATAAACTCCTATCTCCTCTCTCCTAACTCCTATCTTGATGCTTTAAAGCATCTAATAAATCATTCACCCAAGAATCCCCGCTTCTTTCAGCCCCTCCGCCGCCATCCTGGCATACGCCTCCGCGCCGGCGCGCTGGGTGTGGGTGTCGTCGGCGGAGCCGTTGGGATAGGCGGGATAGACGCCGGGCGCGGCGTAGAGGTACAGCTTCTTGCTTTCCTCGTCGCCCAGCTGCCGCACCAGCGCGGTGCTCTTTTCGTAAATGTCGATCAGCGGCACGTTCCGCTGGGCGGCCAGCACGCGAATCACATCGGGATACTCCCCGTGGCTTTCCAGCAGCTTCCCGTCCCGCCAATAGCGGCGACAGATGGGGGTCAGGAGCACGGGCCGCGCGCCGCTCAGCATCGCGGTGTCCACATAGATTTCCAGGTTGTGATAAAAGGAAGTCCACGGGTCGGTGTGCCGCCAGACCAGGTCGCTGGTGTCGTTGTGGGTGAACTGAATCAGCAGCAGGTCGCCGGGCTGAATCTCCGTTTCGATTCGTTGCAGCCGCCCTTCGCTCAGGAAGGACTTGGTGCTTCTGCCGCCCATGGCGCGGTTTTCCACCCGCGCGCCGGGCACAAATTCCGAAAGCACCTGCCCCCAGCCCGTGATGGGCGCTTCCTCCGGCTTGTAGCTGGCGGCGGTGGAATCGCCGCAGACGTAGATGGTCATATAGCTTCTCTCCTTTGATTGTTTCTTTTGAGGCATTACAAACTGAAATTTGCTATTATCTATTTGGTTTTCGTTTGATTGCCAGCAGCTTCATGAAATCATCGAACATAACATCATCGGTTGGCTCAAACATCAGCCATTTGCCATCGTGGTATGTTTTGGTTTCATCATAAATATTTTGAACTTCTCGTGAATATGCATCTCTATCGTTTTCAAACTTCATTCTTTCGTTTTTTCCAAGAATGATCCAAAATCCAATTGTTTGTTCTTTGAGATAAAAGGTGCACAGTGTTTTTCCGCCTCTGGAATACTTTAACTCATAAGGCCATTCCTTAAGGTCTTTATCCCAAATGCAGTCTATCTCGTATTTTTCATCAATTCTATTAGATAATTTCGTCCAAACAGCAAACAGAGAATCTCCCAATAATTTCTTGATATCCTCTAAATCCGGAGTTTTTTCAAGCATACACTCCTCCATGAATTCTGCTTTGCTAAGGTTACTTTTCATGTATTGGTATCCTGTCGAAGAAGTCGCAATCCTGTTCTTCTAAAGCCTTGAATAAGAGCCGTAACCAAAAGCCTTCCCCGCGGAGGCAACGTTGTTAACCTAAGGAAAAGAAGCAAGAAGTACGTCCGTTTTCAACTAAGTAACATATCTATCAACCAACCTTCATTGTCATCCTGAGCGGAGTGGAGCGAGAGCGGAACGGAGTCGAAGGATCTCATAGCAGGATACTATGTTGCTTGGCTTATCATGTTACTATGAGATCCTTCGACTCCGTTCCGCTCTCGCTCCACTCCGCTCAGGATGACACAGTTACTATTACACATAAAAAGCTACTTGGTTGAAATAGTTTGTCCTTAAGTTGACGACACTGTCCTCTCATGGGAAGGCTTTTGGGCGTTTTCTTTATTCAAGGATATAAACTTCCCGCGGCCCCTTCGACAAGATACCGGGGCTGCCAGACGAACCGGCAGCCCCGGCGAAGGGTCTTTTGCTCAATGAGGAGTGTGGAGATAGGAGGGAGGAGTTGAAAACAGCAGATGCTTTTTACAACCGGTAATGGGCGGTGTAAGAGCAAATCACTGCAAAACTCCTAACTCCTCTCTCCTCATTCCTAACTCATTCTTACCGAGCCATGAAGCTGTCATACGCGCCCTGGTAGGCGGCGATGAGGTCTTCGATGCCCATCTTCTGGAGCTGATCCATGTAGTTGTCGAAGTTGGTCAGGGGTTCTTCGCCGCTGATGAACTTCTTGGTCATGTCGGCGATGTAGCTGTTGATGTCATCCAGCTGGGGAGCGGCGGCCTTCTGGTCGTCCACGCTCAGCACGATGGCAGCGGGATATTCCAGCGCGTTGGAGGCGGAGCCCCACAGCTTGGCGGATTCCACATAGTGGATTTCGCGGGTGGAGGCCAGGTAGTCGCCAGCGCCCCAACGGGGGAAGGACACGTGGCTCATGGCGTAGCGGTACTTGTTGGCGAACGCGCCGTCATAGAAGTTTTCGGTCATCTGGTTGGCCCATTCGGTTTCGTGCTTCACGCCGTTTTCGTCCACGGTGTAGGTGCCGTTGCCCTTGGTCCAGGCGGTGTCTTCGCGGGAGGTCAGGATCGGGTCGCCGTCGATGATGCCCCAGGTGGTGCAGTTGGTGCCCTCTTCGGTGTACATGGCGTCGATCAGGCGGGCAGCGGCTTCCACGTTCTGGCAGTCCACAGAGATCACGGTGGTGTAGCGGTCGCCATAGCCGATGTTGTAGTCGGTGCCGTACACATTGCCATTGGCGTCAGCAATCCAGGGATAGGCGACGAAGTCCGCGTTGGGGTTCTTTTCCAGAACCTGGGGCAGGCGCTGCTCCCAATAGTTGCTCAGGCCCATCCAGGAGCCAGCCAGGTCGGCATAGATATCGGCGTCCTTTTCAGTGGCGGTGGCGATGGAGCCGTCGTCCAGCCAGATATCCTTGATCAGGCCTTCGGAGTACCACTTGTTCATGGTTTCGAGGTATTCCTTGTAGCCCTGGCTGTATTCGCCGAAGCCCACCTTGCCGGTTTCGGGGTTGATGTAAGCGCCGGGCAGAATGTCATACGCGGGCATGAAGTACACCAGGCCGTTCTGGCCGGCGTCGAAGGGGATTTCATCCTGTTCGCCGTTGCCGTTGGGGTCCAGGTCACGGAAAGCGACCAGCATTTCGTACCAGGCGTCGATGGTGGTGGGCAGTTCTTCGATACCCACGTTCTCCATCCAGTCGATGCGGCCCTGCAGGCCCCACCAGGTGGCGGCCACCTTTTCATCGGGGGTGCTCAGGGGGTTGATAACGGTGAAGTACAGGTAGCGGCCTTCATCGTCCTTGAGGGTCTTGGCCACGTCGGGATTGGCTTCCAGCAGGGCCTTGTAGTTGGGCATGTACTTGTCGATCACGTCGTTCAGCTCGATGATGATGCCATCCTTGTACAGCTGGCTCACGCCGCCGGCGTAGTCGTTGTTGTGCTGCCACTGGATCACGTCCGGATACTTGCCGCTGGACAG
Source organism: uncultured Eubacteriales bacterium (assembly GCA_902788445.1). Classification (GTDB taxonomy): domain Bacteria; phylum Bacillota; class Clostridia; order Christensenellales; family Aristaeellaceae; genus RUG563. The sequence goes on along the minus strand of CADAKE010000001.1, from coordinate 18,564 downwards.
CATGGCCAGATACTGGGTGTTGATTTCTTCGCCATTGCCGCAGACGACCGTCCAGTCGATTTCCACGTCGGCCATTTCCTGAATCTTCAGCAGGCCGACCAGGCCGGGATAGATGTAAGGTTCATACTGCGCGGTGCCGCCGCGGACGAAGTAGGAAACCTTGTCAGCCGCCAGGGCGCTGCCGCACATGCACAGCATCATGACGAGAGCCAACATGAGAGCCATGATTTTCTTCATTCGAGAAAACCTCCTTTAAAATATTTCCAGCGGCTTACCGCCGCTCAGGAACGGAAGAAGGGGGAAAATATGGGCGCTTTGTTATCACAGTGTGATTCTCCGGCAAGTCAGAAAATTCCTGCTTTTTCGGGAGAAAATCTCAGAGGAGAGTTCCAAGTTTCAAGTTCTAAGTTCCAAGCCGAATCGTGGTTATCATTCCTCCGCTTAGAACTTAGAACTTGGAACTTAATGCTCATAGGTCTTACATGCCCGTGAGGCCCGACCGCTCCACGCCCTCCATGAACCGGCGCTGCAAGATCAGGTAGGCGATCATGATGGGGATGATGCACAGGAAGGTGGCGGCCATGAGCATGGCCTCGTTGAACACGATGCCCTCCAGGTCGTTCACCTGAATCATGGTGTGGTTTTCCTGGTTGAGCAGGGCGTACAGGTTGGGCAGGACGCTGGGCAGCATCCGGTAATCGGGGTTGTTGATGTACACGCCGGGCTCAAAGTAATCGTTCCAGTGCCACACCAGGCTCAGCACGCTGCACACCAGCAGCGGGGCCTGGGCCATGGGCAGCATGATGCGGGCATAGGTGCGCACTGGGCCGCAGCCGTCCACCCGGGCCGCCTCCTCCATTTCATAGGGCAGGCCCATGAAGAACTGGCGGAACAGGAAGATGAAGAAGCCGCCGTTCAGGCCCATGCCGAAGAATGTGGGCACGATCAGGGGCAGGAAGGTGTTCAGCCAGCCCCAGTCGGAATACTGCTTGTAGAGCGGGAAGATGATCACCTGCACCGGCACGATCATCATGAGGATCACCAGCATAAACAAGGCGTTCTTCAGCCGGAACTTGTACCGGGCGAAGGCATAGCCCGTCAGGGAGCAGGAGATCACGTGGCCCAGGGTCGTCAGGCCGCACACGATCACATTGTTCCACACATACGCCTTGAAGCGCATCCGGCGGAAAGCAATGTCGTAGTTGCTCCAGGTCAACTGGGAGGGCAGCCATTTGACCGTGATGTTGTACAGGTCGTCGTCCGTCATGAGGGATTTGACGATCATCGTGATGAAGGGATAGAGGAAAATGAAGCTGAGGGCGCAGAGCAGGAAATAGAATCCCAGGCGCAGCAGGAAGGTTTTCGTGAAGCGGGCGGCCTTGCTTTTCCTGCCGTTGCTTTTTACCGCGGCGGTTGACATGCTGTTTTCCTCCTTCCGTCAGTTCTTGGAGCCGGAATCGTACACATGGCGGCGCATCAGCAGGATGCAGGCCAGGCACAGCACCAGCGCGAAGATAAAGTAGATCCAGCTCATGGCCGCGCCGTACTCATACTGCTGGTTGGTGAAGTTCACCTTCTTGATGTAGTCCACCATGGGGTTGGTGCCGTCGGTGAAGAACGCCACGATGGTGTACACCATGTTCATCAGGATGATGGGCGTAATCATGGGCAGGGTGATCTTCCAGAACATTTCCCATTCCGTGGCCCCGTCCACCTTGGCGGCTTCGTACAGGGAACCGGAAATGCCCTGCAACCCCGCCAGGAACAGCACGATCTGCACGCCGCTCTTCCACAGCACCACCGTGATCCTGTCCAGGAAGCCCTGCACGACGGTGGTGATGTTGGGGCCGATCAGGTCGCTGATCAGCTTGGGCACCATGATGCCGGTGGTGATGGTGGTGCCGTCCACGCCCATGCCCAGCAGCTGCTTCATGATATAGCCGCTGCCCAGCAGCACCGGGATAAAGAACGCGGTGCGGAAGAAGCCGCGGCCCACCATCTTGCGGTTGATGAGGATGGCGATGACCAGCGAAAATACCATGCACAGCGGCGTGTTCAGCAGCGTGTCATACACCACCTGCAAAAACGTGGGAACAAAGTTGATGTCCCAAAAGAAGATGTATTCGTAGTTGCTCAGGCCCACCCATTCCGTAATCAGCCCCTTGAAGGACGTGATCTTGGAAAAGGACAGCCGGACGGATACGAAGATGGGATAGGCGAAGAAAACGCAGATGCCGATCAGCCAGGGAATGAGGAAGATGTACGCTTCCAGCGACCGCCGTTTGTCGATCCCCATTCTCTTTCTGGCTCTCCTGGCCAGGGTTCCCTGCTGAACGCTCATGGGCCGCACCTCCTTAAACAAAACGCAAGATCATTCCTGGGCCGGAACCGCCGCCCAGCTCTGCGCGGCGATTTCGACGCCGTCGGCCTGGGCGGGCTCGGCAGCGTAGTTGACGTACACCGCCGTGCCGTTTTCATAGGTCACCTTGAACAAGGTGTCGCTGAGCTTCCGGTGCTCCACGATCAGCTGATTGTGGAGTTCAGCCAGCGGGCCTTCGGTGAACTGCTTGGCGGCCCAGACGACGCGCTCCTGCCAGGCGGTGAATTCGGCGGAAAACAGGCTCTGGTAGTTGGTATACATCAGTTCTTCGGTATTGTCGTAGGTCAGTTCAAAGAACGGCGTATAGCCCATTTCCACCCAGCGCAGCACCTCGCGCTCCAAATCGCTGCTCAGGTTGCCGGGCCGTCCGGCGTATTCCACCAGACCATGCAGCGCGATCTGGTAGAAGGGCACGGATGCGGTGGTGAACTGGTAGCCCGCGTCGTCATAGGGCACGTCGGTAAAGAAATCCGCGTGGCCCAGCAGGCTGGTGTCGCCGCCCTCCGCTTCGGCGGAACCGAAGGCGGTCTTCACCGCGTCGGTCATGCCGCCGTAAATATCCAGGGTCTGCGCCGCGGTGGTGTACCGGCGGCTGCTGTAATTGTAAGCCACGTACTTGCCGATGCGCTCGAGCCGCACGGCGTCCAGGTCAAAGCCGTTCGCTTTTTCCAGGAAGCTGTTCAGCTTGCTGTTCGCCACGTCGGGGCTGAGCATGAACACGGTTTCTTCCAGGTCGGTGATGATGGTGTGGTTGCCGGTGTACACCACGTCGTTTCGGTGGGAATACCCGCGCTGGTCGGAGGCCGCTTCCAGGAAGTTGGCCGTCAGGGAAACGGTCGCGCCCAGGCTGTGGGCGGTGTCGATCAGGCGCTCTAAATCATTGTCGTTTCCGATCGCGCCGCTGAGCGGGAAGCGGTCGGGGGTTTTTCCGTAGCCGTCCGCCGTCCAGCCCTTGAGGGAGGCGCGGATGTTTTTGACGCCCAGGCTGTCCAGGGAGCGGAGAATTTCCTCCGCCTGGGAAAGCGTGGTCACGGTGCGGGGAATGTCAAAGAGCAGGCCCTCCTCCGGGGCGTTCATGAACAGGTCGATGGCCACGGTGGGCTGGCTTTCCTTCTTCGTCACCACGCCGTTTTGCAGCAGGTAATCCCGCCAGGCACAGGCCATCACGCTGTAATCAGGGTTTTCCTCCTCCAGGAACAGGATGCGCAGCTGGTAATCCGTTTTAATATCGTCCTTGTCGAACACCTTGATATCGCGGGTCGCCACGCGCTTATCGTCGAAGGAGCGGCGGTACTGGAAATTGGCGAAGAGATAGTTGATGCCGATGATGTTGTTGGAGCTGTTCACGGACACCCTCGCGGTCTCCGCGCCCTGCTCGATGATGGCCAGCATCCCATGGCCGCCGCGGTTCATGCCGAACACGGGGAACAGCACGTCCGGCGCTTCCTGGGCGAACATATCCAGCAGCGCGGGCTGCTTGGTGTAGTCGCCATAGACGGGATAGAGCTTCGTGGATTCGCGGTAGTGGGCGTAATCCTGAAATTCCATGATTGCGCCGCAGCCGTCGGGATAGAGGAAGAAGCCCTCGGACTGGTCGGTGGCAGAGAACAGGAAGGGCAGCGCGTCCACGCTGACGATCGAAAAGTCGCCGTCCTCCGCGATGCCCGCGTAGGGCACGCGCACCACCAGGCTTTGCCCGTCCAGCACGATTTCGACCTGGACGCCCACCTGATAGGTGCCGAAATAATAGCTGAGCCGCACGCCGTTTTCGATCAGTTCATAGGACGCTTTCAAATCCTTTTCCGCCATCAGCGCCATGTTGTTCACCACGCCCAGGCCGGTTTGCAGGTTGGTGCAGTTGACCGCCAGCAGGGAGGTGATGCGCTTCTGCTGGGCGGGGATGATCTTGAGCCCCGCCGCGGTTTCGTCGTTCATGGTGGACGACCAGGTTTTACCCGTCAGCGCGTCCTCGATATCAATGGAACAGCAGTTGGCGGAAAGATACAGGCTGAGACGGTCGTTTTGAGCGGCCAGGATCCTTTCTTCCGCCGTTTCCTCCGCCCAGGCGGGCACAGTGAGCAGCAGCGCCGCGCAGCAGAGCAGCATAAGCCAGGTTTTTTTCACGCCGCGCCCTCCTTCCTTACATGCGGTAGATGATTTCGTAGTAGACCTCGCGGAGCATGGTCACGAACTGGGAACTGATCGTGAACAGCAGCACCACCGTGGCCCAGATGACCGCCATGGTGAACACGGTCAAAAGCACCACCAGCAGGGTCTTTCGGATGGTGTACTCGTTCATTTCCTTGATGCCGATAATCATCAGCGCCACCACCCACACGATCAGCCCGCCGGTGAGCACGAAATACAGGCTGGCCTGGCCGCCGTCCATGAGCCGGGACAGGAGCACGAAGGGCACCGTGAACAGCACGTAAGGCACCAGCGTCAGCGCGTTGTAGAGCATGGCCTCGTCCATCCGCGTCGCGCCGTCCAGGATGGTAGTCATGGCGTAGGAGGCCAGCACCCACGTCAGCACCGGCACGAACAGCTTGCCGCATTCCAGCACCAGGTTCGCCTTGCGCACGGAAACGGAAGCCAGCGGATAATGCGTGAAATAAATCGAGAAGATGCTCACGCCCAGCGCCAGCGCCAGGATGCCCAGCACCAGCGCCCAGCGGGTGCGGCGGAAGCTGTCGTTGCCGCGCTGCTTTTTGATGTATTCGCTCACCACAATGGGATGGAACAGCATCATGACGCACATTTTCAGCCCCGTCATTTCAATCCCCTCCCCATCTGCACGTCGTCGGCCCATTGGTCGGCCTTCTTCTTCGCCAAGGACAGCAGCTTCACCGCCACGAAGGCCACGGCCACTACCAGCACGATCACCAGGAAGAAATGCTGGCGGAAGTATTCATGGCGGTATTCAGCGAAGGCTTCGGAATAGCCCTCCTTGTCGTTCGCCAGTTCATAGGAGCGCAGCGCGCTGGCCCAGTCCTCCTGCTTGCCCATGATCTTGGCCACGCCCCGGTGGGCCAGGGCATAGTTGCTGTCGATTTCCAGCGCCTGTTTCCAGTAAATCAGCGCTTCCTGGTATCGGCCTTCCCCGTGCAGGGTGACAGCCTGGTGCACCAGGCGGATAAAGTGGGTGGGCCGGAACACGGTGATTTCGTTGTTCTGGTAGTCCAGCACGTAGAGGTAGCCTTCGCTGTCCGCGTCGATGCTGATGGGAATCTGGAACAGGCCGCCCACGTCGCCCAGGCCGCCGAAGCAACACAGCAGGTTGCCCTCCTGGTCGTACTGGTAAATGAGGCCGGTGCCCCGGTCGACCACGGTGATGATGCCGTTGGCTTCCACGGTAATGTCCGCGAAGGTGGGCTCCAGCATCTTATTGGCCGCCGTCGCCGTGCGGTCTGGCAAGGTAAAGCCGTAGGTTTCTTCGGGATAGGTGTTGGTGCCCACGGAATTGAGCTTTCGGATCTGGGCGGTATTCTTGTTGGACAGGATGCCGTAAATCATGTTGTCCGCGCCGATAAAGAAATTGGAATAGCTGGCGGGCTCCTGCTTCACGGTACGCTCCACCTGGCTCTTGCTGCCGAACAGGCGGATCAGGAAGCGGGAGAGGGAAAAGCCCACCTTGTCCGCGCCCAGGTAGCCGCGGAAATTGTTGGCCTCGTCCAGGGCGATCAGGTTCGCGCCTTTCAGGGCGTAGATGTAGCCGGTGTTCGCCACGAAAATTTTCTGCACGTCGAAGGTGAAGTTCGTGCCGAGCAGAGCGCTGTCCGGCTTCACGTATTCTTTGCGGTCGCTGAGGTCAGCATTCAGGGTGGCGATGCGCAGGTTGCCGGTGTCCGCAATCCAGATGCTGCCGTCGGTGTGCACGTACACGCCGCGCGGCTTCTTGAGCGCCTTTCCGCAGGCCTGGGTGATTTCCCGCAGCACCTTGCCCTCGCGGGTCATTTGCAGCACCCGGTTATTTTCGCCGTCCGCCACATACACCGTATCGTCCGGCGCGACGAACAGATCCTCCGGATGGTTCATGAACCCCGCTTCGCCCAGGTTCTTGATGGTCGTTTCCACCTCGTAGGCAGCGGGAATGGGCATGTAATTGTCCGATCCGTTGGTGGTGTCCGTGTCCACCACGAAAGCGTCCATGCCCACCACAGCCTGGGCGGCCGGGGCCCAAAGGAGAAGAAGCGCCGCCGTCAGAGCCAGCATTCGTTTTTTCATTCTCGCCCCTCCTTACGACTTGATGCCGGAGAACGACATGGTTTCCATGACCTTGCCGCGCATGATGGCGAACACTAAGATGGAGGGCAGCGTGGTCAGGAACGTGGCCGCGCCGACCGTTCCGGCCCTCGCCACCACGCCCGCGCCGCCGGACAGGGTTTGCAGCGCCAGGGGCAGGGTCTTTAAGGCGTTGCTGGAAATGAAGATCAGGGGAGAGAAGTAGTCGTTCCAGTTGTTCACGAAGGAGAACACCGCCAGGGTCGTCCACGCGGGCTTGAGCAGCGGCATGGCGATCGTCCAGAACACGCGGAACTCCTTCGCCCCGTCGATGCGGGCGGCTTCCAGGATGGAATCGGGCAGCTGCTCGCAGAACTGTTTGACCAGGAAGAAGTTGTAGGCCACGGCGATCTTGGGAATGATCAGCGCCCAATAGCTGTTCACCAGCCCCAGCCCGTTCACCACCAGGTAGTTGGGAATCTGGGTCACGTGGGTGGAAAAGCTCAGCGCCGCCACCACCACCGCGAAGATGACCCCGCTGCCAGCGGGCTTGTGTTTCACCAGCCCGTAAGCCCCCATGCAGCACACCATCACGCTGGCCAGCACCGTCACCACCGTGGTAAACAGCGAATTGAAAATGTACCGGGTGAAGGGCACGGTGGAGGAGGACAGGGAGGTGAGCAAGTCGCTGAAATTGCGCAGGGTGGGCCGGTGCACGATGAGGCGCGGCGGATAGATGTACAGTTCATCCAGCGGCATCAGGCTGCGGCACACCATGGCGAACAGCGGCAAGCCCGCGATCACCACCAGCGCCGTGAGCAGCAGATACAGCATAAACCGGGAAAACGACAGGCGGCGCAGACGGAACTTGAACCGGCGCGGCTTGTAAACGGCTTTGGCAGTCACGATTGTCAGCCTCCCTTGTAAACATGAGGAACTTTTTAGATAGGAGTTAGAAGATAGGAGATAGCAGATTGATATAGTCGGTGATGAAATGGAAACCAGCTTTCATTCCTTCAGTTGTCATTATAAATCTCCTATCTCCTATCTTATATCTCCTAAATCATTATGTATTATCTTTAAAGACATGCATACAAATCCGCCCGAGGGTGAAGGTAATCACGAACAGGGCCATAGCGACCGCGCTGGCGTAGCCCATGTTGAAGCGGGTGAAAGCGTAGTCGTACAGGTGGGCGACGATCGTGTGGGCGGCGTAGTTGGGGCTGGGCATACCGGCTACGGCGGTGGCAACGTCAAACACGCCGAACGCGCCTACGATGGCGTTGATGGCGCCGAACAGCATCTGGGGCTTCATCATGGGCAGGGTGATGAACCGCAGCTCCTGAAATTTGTTCTTGATGCCGTCCACCCGGGCGGCCTCGTACATGGCGGGGTCCACGTTCTGCAAGCCCGCCAGGAACACCAGGAAGCCCGTGCCCATGCTCATCCACACCGAAATGATCATGATAACAGGCAGCACGTAGGTAGCGTCCTTTGTCCACAGGATGGGCTCCAGGATCAGGCCCGCCCGCAGCAGCAGGTTGTTGATGTAGCCGTAGCGGTCGCCGGAGAACAGAATCAGCCAGATGTTCGCCATGGCGACGCCGCTGGTCAGCGAAGGCGCGTAGAACATGAGGGAGAAGAACCCGCGCCCCTTCTTCACCAACGTGATCAGCCACGCCATCAGGAAGGAGGCAAAGTAGCCGATGGGGCCGGTGATGACGGCAAAGACCATCGTGTTTTTGAGCGAGATCAAAAACACGTCGTCATCCAGGATCAGCTGGGAATAATTGCTCAGTCCCACGAACCGGGCGGGCTGGATCATGTTGTAATTGGTCAGGCTGTAATACATCGCCACGGCCACCGGCACGATCACAAAAACCGCGAACAGGATCAGGAAGGGCAGCATAAACGCATAGCCTGTGGCGTTTTTGCGCATCCATTCCTTGAAGCCGCTTTTTTTCACTGCTGCCTGCACGGCGCAAACCTCCTTCGTCAACTCAACCGTAGGGGCGGATATCATCCCCCCGCCTGCCGCCGGGTATTGCGAATAAAATGGAAATGAAATGAGTTGCGGGGAACGGGCGGATGATATCCGCCCCTACATTTTATTCCAGTCCAAACTCCACCCGTTTATTGTGAAGCTCTTTGTTAATGTCCTTGACCGCTTTCTCCAGGGCGTCGCGGGCGTTCTCGTTGTTAATGACCACCCGGTTCCAGGCGTTGATGATGTGGCGGCCGGTGAAGTATCCGCCGGGCACGATCAGCTGCTCCTCCGCCGCGTCCATCTGGGCGCGGATCACGCGCTCATGCCGGGCGTCCCAGGGCAGGGAATAGAAGGCGTTCACGTTCGCGGTGTTCCACCGCGCGCCCATGCCCAGGATGGCTTCCAGTTCGCGGCCGTAGCGGGTCTGCACTTCCTCGCTCGTCCACCATTTCAGGAACTCCCAGGCCGCGTCTTTCTTTTCGCTCTGGCTGAGGATGATGTTCGCCGTCGCCGCGGTGGTGCCGACAGTGTGCTTCACCGTGCCGTCCGCCTGTCGCGTGCCGGGCACGGGGGCGATGCTCCAGCGGCCGTACAGCTCCGGCGCGGAGGTCATGAGCTGCATGTAGGTGGTGAAGTTGCTTGTAGGCTTCCGGCGTATCCAGGCCGGAGGCGACCCCGTCGCCCCGGTAATACTGTCCGCCCATCTGCAAAAGCAGCATGGTGAAGCCGCGCAGCGCGCCGGGCGAATTGCTGGACACGGAGGTGTCCACCGGCAGGGAGAAGCTCATGTTGTTTTCATACAGCCTGGGCAGCACCTTCTGGTACAGGTCGTCCCAGGTTTCCGGCAGTTCCACGCCCAACTCGGACAGCACGTCCTGGCGGTAGATCATGCAGGTAAAGTCCATGGTCTCCGGCAGGGCGTACACGCCGCCGTTGTATTTGAAGGGGATCAGGCTGCTGCCGTAGAACTGGCTCGTCACCTGCTCAAAGTCCGGGAACCGGCTCAGATCCACCACCGCTTCGCGGAAGGCGAATTCGTTCGGCAGGTTGTATTCCACGGACAGCGCCACGTCCGGCGCGGTGCCGCTGGCCACGGAGAGCATGATGGTGTTCACCGAGCCCGTCGATAACTGGCCCGTGGGCAGCACGTGCAGGTTAATGACGATGCCGGTCTTTGGCGTAAAGTCCTCGTCCGCCAGTTCTTTCAGGATTTCGCCCCACTCCGTGCCGCGGGCGATCCACACGTTCAGCACGGTGGTCTCCTGGTCGGTAGGCGTGTCGTCCACGATCAGGCCCACGCTGTCGTAATCCTTGGAGAAGGAGGCAATGAAGTTTTCCCCGGTCACGGCCATGCGCTGCAAGAAGTTGGAGGTCGTGATGTCGAACGCCGCGTCCGGCGCGGTCAGGGCCAGGTAATCCATCGCCATGGGGCACTTTTCAATGGAAGCGATGTAGGTGCCCAGGTTGGTTTGCGCGTTATCCAGGTCGCTGAGCGCTTTGGGAATGCGGTCCACGTCCTCGGCGAAGAAATGCAATTGGTCGATGATCTGCCGGTAGTTGTTTTCCATGGAGGTGGTCTCGCTGGAAATGGAAGCCAGCAGATCGGCGCTTTCCACCAGCCGGTCAGCCAGGTAAGTCAGCTGCCCGCTCAGTTCCGGCATGGTGCGGTACAGGTCGTATTCGTAGTTGTAGTCCGGCTCGGAGCCGGTGATCTTCACGATTTCGCGCTGCACCTGGCCCAGGTACGTGGTATCCTTTTCCGTGCGGCGCATGATTTCGCCGATGGGCCCCAGCTTCACGGTGGCGGTCAGGGTATGCCTGCCCTTTTCCAGATAGAATTGGTAAGGCGTCCCGTCTTCCTGGTGCAGCGTGTCGCCGTACCAGTGGCTGTCATACGGGAAGGAATACAGCTTCATTTCCTCAAAGGGGATTTCGCCGTCGATCATGATCTGGCGGTAGGAGGGCATCCCGGGGTCGGTGCTCTGGAGGACTTTAAAATGGATGGCGTACAGGCCGGATTCCGGCACGTCGATGTCCCAGCTGACCGCCGCGTTGCCAAGCCGCCAGCGGTAGCCGCCCACGATGTTGAGCACCCGGTTTGCGCCGGACTTGGGCTCGGTCATGGGGTCGGCGTCGGATTCGCGACGGATGACGTTCTCGCTGCGCCACGCGCTGTTTTCGGCCTGGAGCTTGATGACGGTGTCGGAAGGCGCGGCGGCATAGCCCGCGTCCTGCCATTCCTTCAATTTTTCCGCATAGGAGGGATAGGTTTTCGGGGGAACAAAGGCGACTGACCCCAGCACCACGGGCTGATCCACATAAGACAGGGAGATTTCATGCTCTCCCGCGCTGAGATAAAATTGCAGCGGCTCCACATAAATCGCTTGCTGATCCACCGCCCGCACGGTCTGCCACACCTGTTGCTCCCGCATGTGGGGCCACACCTCGTCGTTGATCGCGTTCACGCGCATTTTGCCGTTTTCCTGCACTTCTTCCTCAAACACGCGGTAGAAGCACAGGTTATTCGCTTCCTCGAAAGGCACTTCCCCATCGACGGTGATTTTCCGCTGTACCTTGGCTTCGTTGCCGCCCAGCGCCAGGTAGGTCACTTCCAGTTCGTACAGGCCGGGCTGCTCCACCTGGATGCGCCAGACAGCCTTGCTTTCGTTGTCGCCGGAGGACAGCACCGGGCTGTCCGGGGCGGGCGCGGGGCCGTTCGCGTAGAGCGCGCGGTATTCGCCGTTCAGTTGATTTGTTAATTCAATGTCGCCGCTCAGTTCCGCCGCGTCCATGGGCAGGAGGACGCGGCTGCCCACCGGGGCGGGGGCGTACACCTGCGGCTCCTGCGCCCACTGTTCCCGCAGATCGCCGTATTCAATGGCGCTTTCATTCGTCAGCGCGTACAGGTCGCTCCAGTCCCCGGTCTCCTCGCCAGAAGCGCAGCAGGCCATCGTCAGGCAGCAAATGATCAACAGGAATCCGGCAATCCGCTTCACGAAACGACCCTCCTTTTGAGTTGCGTTTATTTGCAGAAATATACACAGTTTGGCGTGAAAGATTTTTGAGTGAACAGAGTGCAGAGTACAGAGAAGATAGATCATCAATCAACAGGAAAGAGGAGAGCAAAATCATCTGCACTCTGAACTCTGAACTCTGTCCTCTCGCTGAGTGAAACGATCTTTTAAAAGCAGGAATCACAGCGCCGTGATCTTCACATAGGTCACGTCCGCCCAGCCGCCCCAGCGGCCCAGGGTGTTGAGGGTGAAGAGGCCGGGCCGCGCGCCCGTCCAGCCGCCGCAGGTCATGGGGTATTCGCCGCCGATGGGCCGCAGGGAATGGTGTCCGTCGCCAAAGAAGAAGGAAACGTTTCCCCGCCGCACGCGCATCCGCAGCAGGATTTCCGCGTAGGGCCACATGATTTCGGAGATGGGCGTTTCGATCACGCGCTCCGGCACCCACCGGCTGATCTCCGTCGCCATGCCCATTTTCAGGCTCACCCGGCCCTGGCCGAGGGCGAGATAATAGTAGGTGTAGCCCATCATGCCCACGCCGGAAATATCGCCGTCCTGGGCGTGGGTGTTGAACTGCACGTCCATGTCAAAGTCGTGACACTGCATGAGCTGGGACAGGAAGTTGCCCGCGTGGAACAGGCTTTCCGCTGGCGCGGCGTGGAGGCGCAGGCCGGGCTTCAATTCGGTGTACCAGCCCGTGTTCGGGTTCGCCTGCCATTGCCATTGCAGGCCCAGGCCCGTTTTGAAATCGTCCGACGTGGGAATCTCCGCCGTGAAGGGCGGCAGGTCGATTTGCCCGCCCAGCACAGGCGAGCCTTTCTTGCCCATCACCGGCCAGCCGTCCGACCAGTCCACGGGCTGAAGGTGGGCCACCCGGCCATAGGCGTCCATGTCCTGGAAATGGATGAACCAGTCCTTGCCCTTGCCGTCGTCCACCCAGCCGCCCTGATGCGGGCCGTTGATGGGCGTGTTGCCCTGGCCCAGCACAACCCGGCGCTCATAAGGGCCGTAAATATTGTCCGCCCGCAGCGCCAATTGGTAGCCGGGCTTCACGCTGCCCGCCGGGCAGAGAATCCAGTAAACGCCGTCGCGCTTGTACGCCTTGGGGCCTTCCACGGTGATGTCGTCGTGATCCGCGCCGTCGTAAATCATCCGGCCCTTGTCCATCACCGTCAGGCCGTCGGCGCTCATTTTGTGCACATACAAAACGTTGTTGATGCCCGCCCGGCTGGCCGCAAACCCGTGCACCAGCCACACCCGGCCGTCATCGTCAAACAGGGGGCAGGGGTCGATCCACCCGGTCACGTCCTTCACATAATGGCATTCCCATTCGCCCGCTGGGTCTTTGGTGGTAAAGGCAAACAGGCCCTCGTCCGGCATACACACGTACACGTAAAACATGCCGTTGTGATACCGCAGGCTGGGCGCCCAGATGCCGCACTTGTGGGCGGGCCTGTCATACCGCGCGAAGGGCAGCCGCCGCGCCGCGTAGCCGATCAGCTCCCAATGCGCCAGGTCTTTGGAATGCAGCACGGGGATGCCGGGGACATAGGTAAAGGAGGAAGAAATCATATAAAAATCTTCGCCCACCCGGATCACGTCAGGATCGGAATAGTCTCCGTACAGGATCGGATTCGTGTAGCGCATCGGTCACTGTTCCTCCTTTTGAGGATGTACTTTTTGGATAATGATTTGTAATAATCGGTCAAAAAACGCTAAAATCAGCCAACAAGCACATTATAATGCAAGGCGGCAGGATTGTCAATCATCCGAAATGTATAATTCGGTCAAAATGAAAAATTTATTTGACCATTTTATACAAATATGGATACTTGACTTTTTTTGCCGCGAAATCTACAATGCTGCTGTTCCGGGACGGCCCGCTCCGCCGGGGACGCAAACGACGCGAAAGAAGGAAACGCCCATGCAGGTGACGCTGAACATGTATCTGATCGTGCTGCCGATGGTGTTCCTGGCCAGCACGGTGGACGCCATCGCGGGCGGCGGCGGGCTGATCTCCCTGCCCGCGTACACCCTGGCCGGGCTGAACTATGATTTCGCTTCCGGCAACAACAAATTTTCGTCCACCTTCGGCACGCTGATGGCCACGATCCGGTATTTCAAAAGCGGCAAGCTGCTGGTGGTTCCGGCGGCAATCGCGGCGGTCGCGGCGATGCCCGGTTCCTGGCTGGGCACGCGGGCGGCCATGGCGCTGGGGAACCGCGTGATGCAGATTTTCATGCTCTTCGCCATCCCGGTGGTCGGCGCGCTGGTGCTGTTCCGGGGCAAAGGCCGGGAGGAATCCAAACCCATCACCCAACGGCAGTATCCCATCTGCGTGCTGATCGGCTTTGTGATCGGGTTTTACGATGGCTTTTTCGGCCCGGGCACCGGCACCTTCCTGATTGTATTGTTCACCCACCTGCTGGGCATGGACATGGTGACCGCCTCCGCGACGGCGAAGCCGGTGAACCTGCTCAGCAACATTGCTTCCCTCGCCACGCGCATCGCAGCGGGCAATGTACTCTTTGCCCTGGCGTTTCCGGCCATGGCCTGCTCCATCCTGGGCGGCTCGCTCGGCGCAAAGCTGGCCCTCACCAAAGGCGCAAGGCTCATCCGTGCCGTCATGCTGGGTGTGCTCGTTCTGCTCACCGTGCGGCTGGCAATGGAATGGCTGGCGTAAAGGAACATGGGGCACCTTCTATTCAGAAAAAAGTAAATGTTGAGTCGTTTCGTTCGTAGGACACTTTAAATCAGTGTGGAGTGTGGAGTTGAATTCATGATTTCACTTCATGCTGAGGAAGAAATATTTTTGTGGAATCCAAATGATAACTCCACACTCCACTCTCCACACTTCGTGACTGAAAGTGTCCCTTCATCAACCGCACCTGACCAGTACAAAAAACGGCCCCAACACGATCGTCCAATCAGAGCGGAACGAAAGTGTCGGAGCCGATTTTTTGTGTTGGATTACCTGAACAGCGGCGTTTCCTCTTCGCCGTAGACGTTGACCACTTTGGGCTGCCAGACGGATTTCTTTTTCATGCCTTTTTCCACCAGGCGCAGGATGAGCCAGCTCACGCCCATGCACACGATGCCGGTAACGGCCCAGAGGATTTCCTTGTCAAACAGCACGCTGCCCAGCGCCAGCCCGCCCAGCAGCATCAGCACGGGCATCACATAGGCCAGCATGGAGGCTTTCAGTACCTGTCCCTCCGGCATGTCCACGTCGATCCACCGGCCCACCGGGGCGGAGCCTGGGATTTTCACAAAAGTTTCTTCCTTCTGCCCGCCGCACGCCCCGCAATGGGCGCAGGCTTCGGGCCGTTCAAAACATACTTCCAGCACGCCGTTGTCCGCGGCGACTACTTTTCCGCTGCGCATCATAAAACATGTACCTCCTTCATGGCCGGATTCCTTCCTATCAATCCCGGCGCACGGCAATTCACGGAAACAGTATATCATATCCTTCCGCATTTTAATAGCCCGTTAATCGAATATTCTCCGGCTCAAGGCCCGAAGCGTCCCGCGCGATTTCCAGGAAAAACGCGGCTTCATCGGCCTGAATCTCCGTGGGCAGGAACAAGGTCATGCTCCCGTCCCGCGCCACGCACAGCGCGTCCGCGTATCCGTGGGCGGTCAGCGCGCCTTCCACGGCCAATTCGATTTCGCCGTTCCTTGTGATGTCGATCAATTGCTGCTCCGCCAGGGTTCGGGTTTCCTGGGCGGTCTGGCTGCTTTCCATGAGGGTGGTGAGCAGGGATTGTTCCAGCGCGCGGGTTTCCCTGCGCCGGGCGCGGTAGACCTCCGCCGGGTGCGGCGACGCGGTGGCGGCGGGCGAGGAAACCGCCGTCATGGGCAGCGCGGTATCCGTTTCCGGCGCGCCTTTTAAAAAGGTCAGAATCAGCGCCGCCGCCACGGCAATGAGCATCAGGATGTTCAGAATCCGATCCTTCATGGCTTCTCCTCCATCAAAAAAACGTCCACCCGGTTCGCGTCCAGTCCCAGCAGCGTTTCCGCCGCCCGCAGCAGGTTCAGCCGCACAGAAAGGTCGCCCGCCCCCTGCGCCACGATCACCGCGCCTACCGGCGTGCGGTTCCCGCTTCCGAACGCGGAGGCTTCCTGCGCGTAATAGATGCTCACGCGCACCTCCCCCGCCCCGGCGATTTGGCTCAGCGTGGCGCTGACCCGCTGCTCCTCTTCCGTCATGCCCGCAGGCTTCGCGTTTCCGGCAGGCAGCAAAAGCAGGGCCAGCGCGCAGCAAATCAGCGCCAGCAGCCACGGCGCGGTCTTTGTATTTTTCAGCTTATTCAGCCAAAGCATCATGTCAAAACCCCTTTGAAGGAGGGCCGCATTACATCACAACTTGTCCGATGCCCCTGAGGATGCAGATCATCATGCAAAGCTCCACGCCCAGGGCGGCGTAGCGGGAGGCGTCGTCCTCCGGCAGAAGGAAGTCCAGCAGCAGCCGAACCATGCACAGACCCGCCAATTGCCGTAGAAACTCCATCATCGCAGCATTACCGTCAGATTGCCCACCACCAGCATCTGCGCCACCAGCAGCAAAAACATCGCCCCCACCGACAACTGAATCACGAACAGCAGCATCAGCACCTCCGAAAAATCCTGGAGGCACGCGCTGCTCCGCGCGTCGGAAAGCGGCTCCAGCACAGCCGCCCCGGCCCGGTACAGCATCGCCGCCGCCAGCGTTTGCAGCATCGGCACGGCGGCGACGGACAAAAGCAGCAAAAGCCCGGTCAGCCCCAGCGCGTTTTTGATCAGCAGCGACGCGCCGACCAGCGTGTCCATGGTGTCCGCGAACATGCCGCCCACCACCGGCACGAAATGATCCACCGCGTATTTCGCCGTGCGGATGGAAACGCCGTCCGCCGCCGCCGCGCCCAGCGATTGCAGCGCCGTGACCGAAATGAACACCGTGAAGCCCACGCCCAGCGTCCAGGACGCGCCGGAGTGAAAGAGGGAAGACAGACGCGAAATCCGCATCCGGGGCGACAGGTGGTTGAGAATGGTGGTCACACCCGCCGCCAGCGCCAGGGGCAGCGTGACGGAGCGCACCAGCGCCGTCATGGTGCCGCTCGCCGCCACCACCGCGGGCTGGAAGAACGCCGCGCCCGCCGTGCCGCCCACCGCCGCCAGCAGCGTCAGCAGCACCGGAAACAGCGCCTGCATCAAATCCGCCATCCGCGCCACCGTGTCCCGCGCCAGCAAAAGATGCTGGCCCAAGTCCTGCGCCATGCTGCCCGCCAGCAGCAGAAAACAGGCGGCGCTGAGCGTTTCGCCGAGGGCGTCTTTGGAAAAGGAGGCTTTCAATCGCTGCATCACCCCGCAGAACACCGCCGGAATGAGCAGCCGGGCCAGCCGCCACGCGCTGGCCGTCAGGGCGTTCAGGAAACGCGAAGCGATGGAGCGCAGCAGCGATTCCGCGTCCAGCCGCATGTCGCCCCGGGCCAGGCGCAGAAGAAGCGTTTGGAAATCCTCGCCCTGGGGAAACGCCCGGTCATACGCTGCCTGCCATTCCTGCAAGGGCAGGGTGTTCAGCGTGTCTTTCATCGCGTCGCTCAGGCTTTCCGCATGAGCGGCAAAAGGGAAGAGCAAAAGCAGAAAAGAACTGATGATCCAGAGCCTTGTCAATCGGCGCAAGCTGCTCCTCCTGAATAAGTTTCTTCCTTTTTAAATGGTCAGTCGCTGTTGTTGAAAGGACGCTTTAAGTTTGTAAACGTTCCATTTGTAGGGGCGGATATCATCCGCCCGTATTGTGGAAATATGCGAATGCATGAATCTCAGGCAACCCAGTTATTTAG
>CADAKE010000001.1:0-1124 GCA_902788445.1 uncultured Eubacteriales bacterium | reverse complement strand
CCTATGAATGAAACAACTGAACAATGACCTTCCTTTTATATTATGGAACCAAGGCCAGGGTCATGTTTCCGATTTCGGTAATCAGCGGCAAGGTTTCCACCATGAGCAGCATTTTCCCGCACAGCGCGGCTTTTCCCGCCAGCCCTTCCTCCCCCGCGTCCCGGCACGACTGCACGGCGAACTCCGTCACATACGCCATGGCGACCAATTTCAGCAGCAGCGTCACCGTTTGCTCTCCGATGCCCGCCCGCTCCGACAGCGCGCGCAGCGCTTCCACCGCCGCGGTAATCTGGGTCAGCGCGAAAAAAAAGAGCATCAGCCCCGCCGCCATGGACGCCGCCGCGCCCGCTTCCCGGTTCGCGGCGCGGAGCGTAAAGCTGAGCATGGCCGCGACCGCGGCGAACCCCGCCATCCGCAGCGCCTCCATCATGGCAGTTGAAACACCGCCTGCACCTGGGAGAGCACCTCCGCCGCCAGATTCACCACCATCATCACCACGATCAGGATGCCCGCCACCGTAGCGACCGTGGCAATGTCGTCCCGGCCCGCTTTCGTGAGCGCCTGGCAAATCACCGTCACCAGCAGCCCCACCCCGGCGATCTTCAAAAGCACCTGGATTTGCAAGGTTGATTCCCCCCTCCTTGCGTGATTGGTTTGCTTGAGGTGATGGGATGGACACTTTAAATCATTAAGATAGGAGTTAGAAGAGAGGAGATAGGAGAGAAATATAGCCGGATCAAAAGACGAGCCGGATCAAAAGACGGAAGTTCGGCTTGCATTTTTGAAAACATGATATAACTTCTATCTTCTCTCTCCTAACTCCTATCTGCGTTAAAGCGTCCTTTAACACAGCAGAATAAACACCGCCGCGCCGCCCAGCCAGCCGAGGCTGGTGTAGAGACGGCTGTTCTTCTCCCGCGCGTCCCGGCTGGCTTTCAGGTATTCCGCCCATTGGCTCCGGGCATAGGCCAGGGCCTGCGCCTGCTCCTGCAAGGAAGGTGAAAAGAGCCAGGCCAGGCAGTCCTTGAGCGTATCCCGTTCTATTGAAGAAAGCGATTCCTCCCAAGGAAGATCAGCTAACAATTCTTCCGTGGACGCGGCGGGCGTCTCTTTCAGGCGGCGGC